>CAYTSL010000180.1:0-4447 GCA_964440415.1 uncultured Flavobacteriaceae bacterium | reverse complement strand
CGCCAACCCATCGCTAACATAACTAAAATTGTTACGGCTAATATGGCAACTCCTAAATGCAATAACAGCTCACCAACCTTGTGAGAAGCTGTTTCACCATAGTTTCTGGATACTTCAACATGAACATCATTAGGAATTAAATTTTGTTTTAAATTCTCTACCTGATTTAATATCTTTTCAGATATTTTCATGGCATCAGCTCCTTTTACTTTAGCAATAGACACTGTTACAGCAGCATATTCTGAACCATATTCAGCAAAACTTTCATTGGATTGTCCATATCCAAAGGATACATAACTTTTAGGGGTTTCGGGACCATCTTGTATATTCGCAATTTGATTTAGATATACAGGCATATTTTTATTAACTCCAACTACTAAATTTTCAACATCTTCAACGTTAGTTAAGAATTTACCTGTTGTTACTAAATACTCTGTATCATTCTTAACAAAACTACCAGATTGTGACTGCTGGTTATTGGCTTGAATCATTTGCATAATACCAATGGCATCTACACCATTTTCAGCCATTTTATCCTTATCAAGGATAACCTTTACTTCACGATGTCTGCCTCCTACGGTCTTCGTAATGGAAACATCCTTTATTTTTTCTACTTCATTTTTTAGTTCTCCTGCAATTTGCTTGAGCTGATAATCATCATAAGTTTCACTCCATAAAGTAATGCCCAACATTGGCACATCATCAATCGCTCTCGTTTTTACCATTGGTTCATAGATGCCATTTACAAACAAATCTCTATGCTTCATTAACTCATTATATAAATTCACATAAGAGCGCTCTGTATCTTCACCAACATAAAACTGCACAATAATCATGGCTTGACCATTCATTGCCATGGTATGGACGTGTTCTACTCCTTTTATATCAGAAATAATTTTTTCTAACGGCATTACTACTCGATTCTCAACCTCTTTAGGGCTTGCTCCTGGGTAAGCAACCATAACGTCCGCCATTGGAACAATTATCTGTGGTTCTTCTTCTCTTGGAATTAAAAAAGAGCTATAAACACCAATAATCATTAAGGCAACCATTAGTAATATCGTCAACTTTGAGTTGATAAATACATTGGCTATTTTACCTGAAATTCCTTCGTTCATCTTTTATTATTTATTGATTATTGAATAGAAACCTTTGTCCCATTTTCAAGTTTACTATCAGCAGATATAATAAATTGTTCACCTGCATTTAAACCAGAAAGTACTTCTACATTATCGCCATAAGTTTTACCTAATCGTAGCCATCTTAACAAAGCTCTATTTTGTTCACTAACTGTATAAATACCTTTTAAACTGCCATGATTAACAATCGCTGATTTTGGTATTAAAACCACAGAATCAGAATTCACATTTTTTTCTACTGGAAATTGTACTGTAGCGAACATACCTGATAATATGGAAGCATCCGTTTTATCTAATTCGGCTTTTACTAAATATTGTCCTCCAGTATTTTTTGCAGATGTACTTACTTCTGTTACTTTCCCTTTAATTGTTTTATTTAATGATTTCAATAATACATCTACAATTGCACCAGATTTAATCTGTGAAATATCACTTTCTGCAACCATGGCAGTTACTTCAAATTTTCCAGGTGCTTCAACAGCAATTAAAGGCATTCCTGGATTAGCCATATCTCCTGCTTCAATGAATTTATTAGTTACAACTCCATTAAAAGGGGATGTAATATTAGCATAAGCAAATTGTGAATTGATTTCATTCTTCATTTGGTTCGCACCTTCTAAACGTGCTTTAGCCATTTCGTAATGAGCAGTCATATCATCCAATTCTTTTTGGGATGCACTGTTATCTGCAAACAAACTTTTAAAACGATTGTAATCTTTTTGTGCATTGTTATATGCTGCAGTAGCTTCTGTGATTCCAGCATTAACTTGAGCACGTTTTGCTTGTAAATCAGTATTATTAATAGAAACCAATAATTGTCCTTTACGAACCTTGTCTCCCACCTTAACATGAACTTTGTTTACAAAACCCATCATTCGAGTGCTTAAATTAGCACTATTGGTTGCTTCAATTTTTCCACTGGCAGAAACAAACGGATTGCTTCCGTTAGATTGAACAGCACTTACTGTTACAGAAACAGGAGTTGAATTATCTACAACCGCTTTTTTGTCTTCGCTTCCGCAACTTACCATAACTAATGATATTGCGATTAAGGCCAATGTGTATGTATATTTTTTCATTTTATAATTTTTTCTTGTTATTTAGGTCTCGACTGCGCTCGACCTGACTTCGAGTTTGTCTCCTCGGGCGCAGTCGAGAGGTCGTTTTTAGCTTTTAGTTAAAAAATTAAGATATGCTTGCGCATAATTGTACTCAAAAATGGTTTGGTAATATTCTAATTGCTTTTGAGCGTATTGTGTTTCTGTTATTAATAAGTCCGATGTTTTTTCAAGCCCTTCTTTAAATCTGTTGGTTCTAATTCTTAAAGATTCTTCAGATTGTTGTAAAGCTAATTCTGTTAGTTTCAACTTGTTTTCAGCATCTAACATCATTCGTTTTGCCTTGTTAAATTCTAAATTACTTTGAGAAACGTATTGTTCTAATTGAAGTTTCGATTTTTCGAATTCTGCTTTACTTTTCTGTGCTTTACCAAAACGTTTGGTTCCTTCTAAAATGTTCCAGCTTAATTGTGCTCCAAATAAGTAACCATTTGCATCACCTTGAAAAACTTGATCATCATATAACTCATAACTTCCGAAGGCATTCAAACGAGGTAAAAACGCCATTTTATCAGCTTTATGCATATTTTGATAAGCATCAGATGCTAATTGCATGGCTTTAATATCTGAACGTGATTCTGAAACTGCTTTATTCTCCAATTCAAACGTTGCAACCGACAAACTATCAGAAGGCTTATAAACCACATCCTGACTATCATTCATCAAAAATGATAAATAATTAGATGAGTTGTTCACATTACTTTTTGCGGATTGTAATTGGTTTTGAACTTCAGTCACTCTAACTTCCACAGCCAAAACGTCTGAACGTTGTAAATAACCTTGAGCAAAACTATTATCTGCTAATTTTTTATTGGCATTGGCAGCTTCTAATGCTTTTTTTAATACATCAACCGCTTTATAAGCCAATTGTAATTTCATGTATGCTTTGTCAACTTCAAACTCTAAATAGTCACCTGTTCTGGTAGTTTGTAATTGCATTGCTTGCATTTTAGTTTTAGCAGCTTTACGTTGAAACATGCCATCAACATTAATCAATGGTTGTTGAATTTCGAATTTAGTTGCAAAATTCTCGATTTGAGAAGGATCGTTTAACAAGGCTGGATTAAAATCATTTTGAGCTAAAATCTCCTGATTGAGTTTAGAACCAAAAGACATTAAAGGATTGGTAGTTGCAATTCCTGTATGAGATACAGAAATATTTGGTAATAACACAGCATTTGTTTGCCTGTAATCTGCTTTTGCTTGATTAAAATCTTGTTCAGAAATCTTTAAAGATGTATTGTTTTCCGACACTTTAGTCAACACTTCCTGTTTTGATATTGGCAAAACTTGTTGTGCATTAACTAATGCTGTAGAAAACAAAAGAACAAAACTTAAAAGGTATGTGTACTTCTTCATTATTCTTGATTTGATGGCACAAAAGTAGGTTAGTATATTCTAGATAGTTGTAACATTGGTTTCTAAGCTTTGTTACATATGTTACACTGATTGCGAATTATTGCTATATTGAATAAAAAATTCCTGAATGCCCCTTTTTAATCATTAATGCTATTTAGAATAACATTAAAAAGGAGTATTTTTGATACACCGAAAATTGTAAAAAAAAATCAATGAATGCGATAGAAAAGGCAACATTAAATCTTGAAGAAAAAGGGTTTTTAGATATTGATACTCCAGATATTGATTACGTTAAAGAAATAAAAAAATTGAAGGAGGAAAAAAATGCTATCTTATTAGCTCATTATTATCAAATTGATGAGATACAAGAAATAGCAGATTTTGTAGGAGATAGTTTAGCATTGGCACAACAAGCTGCCAAAACAGATGCTGATATGATTGTTTTTGCTGGTGTTCATTTTATGGCAGAAACTGCAAAGATTTTGAATCCAACTAAAAAGGTGGTGTTACCAGATTTATTGGCTGGTTGTTCATTAGCAGATTCTTGTCCACCAAAACAGTTTTCAGAATTCAAAAAACAACATCCAGACCATTTGGTGGTTACTTACATAAACTGTTCTGCTGAAATAAAAGCGTTAAGTGACTATGTTTGTACATCGTCAAACGCAAGAAAAATAATAGATTCCATACCAAAAGACCAACCTATTATTTTTGCTCCTGATAGAAATTTAGGTGCTTATCTAAATAAAGAAACTGGACGAGAGATGTTGCTTTGGGATGGAGCATGTATTGTACACGAAGCTTTTTCTATGGAAAAACTGTTGAATTTGT
>CAYTSL010000179.1:0-4489 GCA_964440415.1 uncultured Flavobacteriaceae bacterium | reverse complement strand
GGTGATCGGATCCGACAGATCCAGGGTGCTGGCAAGATTGGCAGTGATCCAAGGGTTGCCTGCGCCGGCCGATCCGTCGAGGATCGACCCGAGGTTGAGCGCCTTGTTGGACGTGTTCAGGCCACCTTCGCCTTGGATCGATTTTGCGCCGAGGTTGCCGGCCGGATCTGCCTGGGCCTGATTCACGGTCCAGTCACCGACCGTCGTGCCAGCGTCCAAGTGGGGCTTGGTAAGCCGCGCCTGAAAATTGCCGCTGTAATCGGTGAGCGTGGTGGCATCGAAGTCGGCGAGGAAATGGATCGGGGCAGCGACGAAATTCCATGTGTCCGGGTCCGAAATCCCGACGAATTCGTTGCCTGCCGAATCCTTGATCGCCGAGCTTCCGATGAGGACGGCATAGCGGTTGTTGCCGAGGAAATCACCGATCGGATCAATGGTCACGATTGCGCCTGCGAAGGAAACCTGTGAGCTGTCGCTGACGTCGATGACCACGTCGGTCCCCGCCGTGAGATTCCTGATGGTGATCGACCCGGTGCCGGGCTGCACGAACTCACTGAAGATGATCGTCAGGGTGGAACTCAGAAACACATCAGGACCGTCGTCGGTGGGATCGAATGAGGCGACCCCGGGAAGTACGGTTTCAGCCGGTGCGACCTCGCCATCATCGATCTGCTGGAGGTAGGCGACGAGTTGGTCGATCTCCGCAGCGCTGAGTGTCGAGAGGTCGCCATGCTGACCGGTCGGATTGCGGGTGGTGAGCACGTCCCGGAGGGTGGGTGCCGAGCCGTCGTGCAGGTAGGGGGCGGTTTTCCAGAGGCCGCGCAGCGTCGGAGTGTCGAGGCCGTCGAGGGTGCCGCCCAGACGCTGGCCGGAGTCGCTGGTCAAGGTGCCGACATCGTGGCGAGCCAGGGTGGGACTGTCGGTGAAGGCGGGTCCGGAATGGCAGTCCGCGCAGTTGACGGATTGGAAGATGGTCTTTCCGGCGAGTGCGTCGGCGGTGAGGCTGCCATCGGGGTTGCGATGGGGACTGGTGCCGACGACGGTCAACGAGGTGACGTAGGCGGCCAGTGCGTCGAGGTCGGCCGAGATGCCGGTCTTGGGCGGTCCGAGCGGATCCGAGTGGGTGGCGAAATCGGCGTCGGTCATGAGTCCCTCACCTCCGGAAAGACCGCGGATCTGTCCTTCAAAGTCGTGGACCTCGTCGAAGTTGGCCGTCCAGTGGAGCGGACCGTGACCGGTGCCGCGACCATTGAGGTCGATCGTGTTGCGCAAACCCTCGCCGAAACCGGTGAAGTCCCAGGTGCGCCCGTCGTGGCCGCCATCAAGGTGGCAGGAAGCGCAGGACATGTAGCTCTCCTGGGAAAGCCGGGGATCCGAAGAGTCGTAGAAGAGTTGTTTGCCCAGCAGGATCTCGGAGGGGAGGGCTTCGGTGGTCACCGTGGGAACCGTGGCCACCAGCGGCGCCGTGCCGCACAGCGAGGCACAGACCGCCGGGATGCTGAAAACGCTCACCGAACGGGACATGAAGTTGTGGACAAAGAGCTGGCTTCCGTCGGGCGAGATCGCGATGCCATCCGGTGCGAGTCCACTGGAGGCGAAGGTGAAGGGGTTGGCCGCCGGGTTGTAGGCATCGACCACCCAGATGGTGGCCGAGCCGTTGGTCGTGAAGAAGACCAGGTTGCCGAGCGGGCTGAAGGCAACGGCTGTGGCGAAATCGTTGTTGTCGAAGTCGATCCGTCCGGCGGGATCCTCCGCGCCGGTGGCCAGGTTGATCCGGGTCGCCATCGAGCGCACCGTGTGCTCGAAGGTAAGGTTTTGGCCGTCGCGCAGGGTCCCGCGGAAGATGTTGTCCTTCTTGGCAGGCACGAAGGCCTGCGTGAGGTCGGGTGAGAGTGAAAGTGCTCCGAGATAGTTCGGAAGACCCCGGCCGTTGGTCAGCGAGTCCGGCTCCATCACAGGAGGCAGGGCGGTGGGCGTCGAGAGCGTGAAGGTCGAGGTATCGACGAGATACACCTGCCCCTCCGTATCCGGGGAAATGAAGCGTGTGACCCAGAGTTGGTCGCGAGAGGGATCGAAGGCGAGGTGGCGGGGCCACGGACCCACTGCCAGGGTGTCGAGAATGGCGCCCGAGGCGGCATCGACCTTCGCAATCTCACCGGTGGCCTCCAGGGAAACGTAGACGACCGAAGCCGACACATCGACCACGATCCCGTGCGGGTTGGCATTCGGCGGCAAGGGATGGGTCGCGGACACCGCACCCGTGGAGCGGTCGATCACGCTGAGGGACGAATCCTCCTTGTTGCAGACCCAGAGCGTGTTGCCGGAGCCAAGGGCGAGGGTCTTGGGATCCGAACCCACCGCCGTTTCATGCACCACGAGGTGGGTTGACGCGTCGATGCCGGTGACCGAGTCGTTGTCGGGATTCACGTTCCAGACGAGGTCGTGGGTGGAATCGATGACGATGGTCGAGGACCGCGCTGGGGCCTCAACGGCCAGTGGATGGTGAATCGTTTGGACTCCGGTTGCGAGGGTGGCCTGGGTTTCGCCGACGACCCTCGTGGAGATGGTGAGGAGATGGTTCGCCACCGAGGTGTAGGTGTGGCTGGCGGTCGTGGCGGTCGAGAATGGAGTGGCTGGCGTGCCATCGCCGAAATCGAAGGAGTACTCAAGTGCCAGACCTTCGGGATTGAGCAGGTTCAACGACAGATTGACGGTTTCGCCGGGGGTCTTCGGAGCGTCCGGCACGGCGGTGACGATGTAAGAGTCCACTTGCGTTCCGGTCGAGAACGTGGCCACCAGGACATCGCCACTGATCGCGTTGCCTGACTGGTCAGCCACGCCACCGTCGGCCAGAACCACCTCGTAGGTGGTATTTTCAGCGAGTTCCAGATCCGGCACGAAATTCACGATCCCCTGCATGGTGGAGTAGCTTCCGGGCACCGTGGTCTTGGTGCCGAAGTCGCGCAGGATGAGGGTCGAGGTATCGACGGTCATGTGGTTAATGAAATCGGTGAAGCTGAGACCGATCCGGGCCTTGACGTTGACATCGGTTTCACCGTCGGCGGGGGAGGCGAAGTTCACCGCTGGCGGGGTGTTGTCCTGATTGTGGTCGTGGATGCCGAGAATCAGCTTCCGGTCGTTGTTGTGGTCGCTGGTGACGGCGGCCAGATTGCCGAGCGGGGTGATGAAGGCATGATCATCGACGAGGCCGGAGTTGATCGTCTGCACCTGGGTGGTGCTGGTGCCATTGAGTTCCCACTTGGTCAGTCCGGGATAGTGCCCGACGAAGATGTGGCCGTCCTTGCCGAAACCGTACTCCGGGCGGTCCAGTCCCGTGGCGGGATCGAGGGTGGTCGCGACGACGTTGTAGGGATCGGTGAAATCATGCTCGATGAGCGGTTTGCCCGCCCCGTAAAAGCGGCTGCCGTAGGTGAAACCCTGGTAGCCGACGGGTCCGGAGAACGAGTTGATGATCTGCGGGTTGACCGGGTCGGAAATATCCATCAGCAGGCAGTCGAAGGTGCCGCCGATCGAGACAGTGCTGAGGACGAGCAGATTGCCGATGGGGACCGCCGAGCGGATCGTCAGATTGGCCAGCTGGCTTTTGGGAATCGCCGCCAGCAGTTGCGGGTCGGCCAGATCGGAGGTGTCGATGATCATCAGGCCGTTGGAGCCCGTGGGTGCGTAGAGATATTTCCGGCCCTGCCAGCCGAGCGCGAAAGAGTAGCCGTCGTAGTTGGTCGGGCTGGTCACGCCGGGATAGGAAAAGCGGCTCACCGTTCGGGGCAAAGGATCACCCGGGTTGTCGTAGAGGGGTGAGAAGTCGATGATCGAGTAGCCGGCACTGTTGGAGCGCCGCTCGGAGATCAGGGCGAGATTCCCCGACATGGGAATGTGGTGCAGTTCGGCCCAGTCGCCCACGTAGTCGAAGTTGCCGCCGGTGTGATAGGTCGCCGCATGGTCGCGCGAGTCGAAATGGACGGTGGGGTTCGCCGGGTCCGAGACATCGTAGAGCGCGAAGGCTCCGTTGCCCCTTCCCCCGCCGTGGTCGGCGCCGAGCGGCACAAGGAGAAATCCCCGGTGCATGATGACCCCGCTGATCGCCTTGCCGGGATCGGTCATCGAGAGGACCGATCCTTCGTCACTGACTGGATGGTCGAGATTGGGAAAGCCGGGGCCATCGGCAGCGACCAAACTGCCCAGGGCGAGAAGTCCGGACAGCAGCCGGCAGAGGGTATGATTCATAAAAGGCGAAATTGTCCGGGCTTGGAAGGACTCAAGTGAGCTCTTGTCGCAAATCCAAGCGCTTGGTGCCCGGGACACCGGCGGGAGGTGCCGGCGTTGATGAAGGAACGTTCTGCTCCTGCGGTCCTACGGGTTCAGAGCTAGGGAGCGGTGGGGCCGGTGACCCGGAGGCGGGCGAATATCTTCACCAGGCCGGTCGGGAAGGTGTAGGTCACGTCATTCCCCGTGATTTCCACGGTGTCCG
>CAYTSL010000178.1:0-4497 GCA_964440415.1 uncultured Flavobacteriaceae bacterium | reverse complement strand
AAGGACCCTCTGATTAACAGTCAGATGCTCTAACCAACTGAGCTAAGGAGGAATAATAATAAACTAAACTCTTCTTAAAATTTACTTCCTAACCTGCTCTAATGCTGACGAAGCTTTGCTTGTCAGCATCCTGATAACCGCTTCGCTGTTCATCAGGGCCAACTGAGCCCTGCCTGTCGGCAGGCAGGTAAGGAGGAATTTAATTCTACTTTAATTTCTTAAAGCGGGTGCAAATATAAATGTTTTTTTAATTGTCACCAATAAAATAATGAGCATCTTTATAAGCATTTTATCAAATGTATTAAAAAGAGCCAATGCATTGCATTGGCTCCCTCAAAACTAGACATATAGATTATTACTCTTTAATCAAATCAAAATCTTGTGTAGTTTCGTTACCAGCCACAATGGTTACTTCCTCAACCGATTTTGTTTGATAACCATCGAGCTCGGCAATAACTTTATAGGAACCCCCACTCAAACCCTGAACCATATATTGGCCTGATGCATCGGTAAAGGTTGCGGTATTTAATGTGTCAGCAGCCATTATTGCGATTTGCGCACCCTCAAGATCTGTTGCAATTTCGTCTATAAGCGTACTTACCGTTCCTGATAATACACCTGAAACCGAAATATTGGAAGCTTTTATCACAGGTTTGAAATTAAACCCTGTTATTCCAGAAACATCGTTTGTATTTCCTTTGGCCACAAATGATTGGTATACATCAAAATCGAGCAATAGTTCATTGGTGAAACCCTCATTTACGATCAAATCTGGTTTTAAAAAGACTTTGATACCTGTTTGACTGCCACTTGGAACCTTGAGGTCAAAAGTTCTGCCATCGGTTAAAATTACATTTGCGTCCTTAACATAGACCCTAACCAAATCGTAAGTGCCCACAGGAACTTCAACCTCTCCTAAAGACTGGGAGACGCCATTGGTCAATTCAAGTAAATTCATCTGTATTTCACCTTCGTACAATAATTGGAATGGAGAACCATTTGCATCTGAAGCATTGGTTTCTTCCTTATCTTTCAATCTTGCCTCGACTTTAGTGATGGTGATGTTCGCTTCAGACACCATATTATGCGGAAATGGAGCATCAGTAACTTTTAATGAGATATATCCCACAACCTCTACATATTGCAGTCGATTGTCATAGTCAGAACAACTAGAGAGAAAAAAAGCACAGATAAACAGTGTGCATAGCACAATTTTATTGATTTTCATAGGTCAAATTATAAAAGATTAGGTACTGCTAATTTACTAGCAATGATGAAGTTAACTTTAATTGACCATAAAAAAATAAATATTCGACCAAATACCCTAATCATCTAATATTGCCAAGCTAATCCCCAAACTTTGTAGCTGAATGGGGTGATAGGCAATCTTGGTTCTAGTAATCAAAAAAAAAGTAGTTATTATTTAACTAGCCATTTATACAAATCATTGCCATTGGCAAACAATAATAAAGCTATAAGAATAAAGAAGCCGATCACCTGTGCGGTCTCTAAAAACTTATCACTAGGTTTTCTCCCAGTGACCATTTCATAGAGCAAGAATGCAACATGACCGCCATCTAATGCAGGTATCGGCAGAATATTCATAAAAGCTAAAATAATGGAGATAAATGCCGTAGTATTCCAAAATACCGGCCAGTTCCAAGTATCAGGGAACAGGCCGCCAATAGCAGCAAAACCGCCTACTTCTTTATAAGCGCCCGTATCAGGATTAAAGATTTTCTTCATCCCCTTGATATAGTTGTTAAGAGTACTTACCCCTTTGTCAATTCCTGCAGGAATTGACTCCATAAAAGAATATTTTTTGGTCTCAATATCAAAATAGCCCTTTTCGGCAATCTCCTTCATTGTTAAAGCACCTAAGGCTACTCCCAAAACACCTTCGTCACTTACTTTTGCAGTTAACGATTCAATATTCCCAGCAAGCCTTTTAACCGTGACTATAATTTCTTTTCCTTTGTTCTCTTCCAGTATTGGTTTAGCCTCATCTAGATAGGTTACACTTACATCATTGATTTTAATAACCTCATCAAATTCTTGAAAATCGACTCCCTTATTAATTGAGCCCTTGGACACTTCTTTTATGATAAAAGGAACCCTAAGGTTTAAAAAACGGATCTTTTCCTTATCCTCCGATAGGGTCGAAATAAAATCTACAGGTATTTCATGATCAAAGGTCCTACCATCACGAACGATGGTCATGGTCTCCCCATAAACGATTTCTGGCAAAGTATTTCTAAAAGCTTCAATCTCATTGCCATCAACAGCCAAAATTTGATCACCAGTTTGCACGCCTAGCTTATCACCTAACGTCTTTTCTGTTACCCAAAACCCATCTTTTAAGCTATCGGCAGGTACATATTCATCGCCATAGATAAAAGCGAGTCCTACATATATAATTACGGCCAAAATAAAATTGACTGTTACTCCACCTAGCATAATTATCAAACGCTGCCATGCCGGTTTACTTCGAAATTCCCATTCCTTTGGCTCTTCTTTCAAGGCCTCAGTATCCATACTCTCATCAATCATTCCGGCTATTTTTACATAGCCTCCCAAAGGCAGCCAACCGATACCATAAACTGTTTCCCCAATTTTCTTTTTAAAAAGCGAAAACTTGATATCAAAGAACAAATAGAATTTTTCTACCCTGGTCTTGAATATTTTGGCTGGAATAAAATGCCCTAATTCATGAAGTACGATCAAGAACGACAGGCTCAAAAAGAATTGTATGATTTGTATAAATATTGGACTCATTTAAATTTTCTAAAATTGAACGCACAAAAGTACACTTTTACAAGGTCTTACAAAAAGAAACTACTAAGGCAGCTTTCTTTTTATGAATTTTTTAGGAGCTAGTCTTAGCATATTATTTGAAATCTGAAAAAGACTAACGTACCTTTACAAAAAAGATCATGCGCTCCTTTTTTGGTAAATACAAACTATTCGCTATTGTATTTTCGATACTATCGATTATAATTATGGTATTGTTCTATAACGCCCTGCAGCCCAAAAAAACACTGACCATTTACCAACCGTCCATGGTCAATGCAGAACTTGTTGATAGCACCTTACAGCATGTGAAAAAATACCATACCATTGCTGATTTTTCGTTGACCAACCAAAATGGCAAAACCATAACCCAAAGTGATTATAAGGGTAAGATATACATAGCGGACTTTTTCTTTACTACCTGCCCTACCATTTGCCCTATTATGACCAAGAATATGGCCGGTATACAAGAGCAAATTATTGATGATGACGATGTATTGTTACTTTCCCACTCGGTTACCCCAGTTATTGATTCGGTGGCCCAATTAAAAAAGTATGCTCTCGAAAAAGGGGTGAATGATGCCAAATGGAATCTGGTTACTGGTGATAAAAAGCAGATATATAAACTGGCACGAAAATCTTACTTGGCCGTTAAGAACGATGGGGATGGAGGACCTTTTGATATGATACATACCGAGAATTTTATCCTGGTCGATAAGGAGCGAAGAATACGAGGTTTTTATGACGGAACCAAAATTGAGGATATTGAAAAATTAATGGAAGACCTTGATATTCTTAAAGCATCATATCTAGAGTGAAATTACAATTCACAAAACCCAAATTTCACTTTTTAGCTAAAAAATCAACCTTTTCCGACTTAATAGGAGACCTATAATTTGTATTCAACAAATTTGGAATTTGAATCTTATTTTTTGGGTTTTATAGGATAATTTATCCTATTTTTGACCTTACTTATAATCAATCTAAATAAAAATTGATAATCACGGTAGCAGACCTCAAAAGAGGGCAACGGGGAATAATAAAGGAGTTTACAGAAGATATTCTTCCTATAAAGCTTCTTGAATTGGGTTGCTTACCTGGTAATGAAGTAGAATTGGTGCAAGTTGCTCCGTTTAAAGACCCCCTGTATATCAATGTAAATGGTTCCCATATTGCCATTAGACGTTCTGTTGCCCTTAAGATCGAGTTGGATATTATTGAAGACACCTTGGAAGTATGAGTAAACAAATTAATGTTGCACTCATTGGTAATCCAAACACTGGTAAAACCTCGGTTTTCAATCAACTTACGGGACTAAAACAAAAAGTTGGAAATTATCCGGGCATTACCGTTGAAAAAAAGGAAGGCATTTGCAAGCTTCCTAGGGGCGTTAAAGCTCATATATTAGACCTGCCAGGCACCTATAGTCTTAACACTACCTCTCTTGATGAAAGTGTTGCTGTAGAACTTCTTTTGAATAAGAATGACAAGGACCATCCCGATGTAGCCATCGTAATTTCGGATGTTGAAAATCTAAAACGGAATCTCTTACTGTTCACCCAGATCAAGGACCTTAAAATACCCACCATTCTTGTTATAAATATGGCAGATAGAATGACTCGAAAGGGTATTACCTTGGATATTGAACAACTTGAGAAAAGGCTTGATACCAAAATCGCCCTGATCAGTACGCGACAACAAACCGGG
>CAYTSL010000177.1:0-4500 GCA_964440415.1 uncultured Flavobacteriaceae bacterium | reverse complement strand
CTTGACAATTCGAGAGTGATGATTCAATGGTATGATGCCCAGAATTATGCGGTCTAGGAGCCACTTCATTAATTAAAATCTCATCATCTTTTGTTAAAAACATTTCAACTGCCAAAAGGCCAACATGTTTATAGGCTTCAGATGTTTTTAAAGCTATTAATTCTGCTTTTTTTGCAGTTTCTTTTGAAATTCTTGCCGGACATATCACATATTCAACCTGATTAGCTTCCGGATGAAATTCCATTTCTACCACAGGATACGTTACTTTATCTCCATTTACATTTCTTGCAACAATGACTGCAAGTTCATTTTTAAATGGTACAAGGTCCTCAATTACACATTCAACATTTGGTAAACTGTCTAAATCAGAATAGGTTTTGATAATTTTTACTCCCATGCCATCATAACCAAATTCAGCACTTTTCCATACAAATGGAAAATTTAATGTCTCATGTCTAATTGAGGTTAATATTTCATCTTTATACGCAAATCTTGAAAAAGCTGCAGTGGGTAAATTATTATCAACGTAAAACAATTTTTGTTTTGCTTTATTCTGTATGGTTCTAATTGTTTTTGCTTGAGGATATACCTTAATACCTTCTTTTTCGAGAGTTTCTAAAGCATCAACGTTTACATTTTCAATTTCAATGGTTAATACATCTACATTCTTACCAAAATTATATACCGTATCATAATCCAATAGATCACCTTTAAAAAACTCATTACAGGCTATTTTGCATGGAGCATCATCATTGGCATCTAAAACACAAGTGTAAATATCAAATTTTCTCGTTTCATTCAGAAGCATTTTCCCTAATTGTCCACCACCAAGAATACCGAGTTTGAAATTGGATGAAAAGTAGTTCATTAAGTTAATTCTAGCTTAATTTATATAGTATTTCACAAAAATACATTTAAAAATCAAACAAACTTATAAAAAGCTAAACCAAAAATCGTATTTCGAAAGTCATTTGATTATCTTTGCGTTTCTTAAAATAATTAAAGTTGATAAAGCTTCACGATCTATATTTTAAACCATTTATTTCTGCTCAAAAAATTGATGATGCAGTGCAAAAAATGGTTGATGACATTTCCGCAGATTTGGGGGATGTTGTTCCTGTTTTTGTGGGTATTTTAAATGGTTCTTTCATGTTTGTGAGCGATTTTGTTAAAAAATATCCCAAACCGTGCGAAGTGACCTTTATTAAATTGGCATCGTATGAAGGTGTAAAATCTACAGAAGATATTCAAAGATTAATTGGGTTAACTCAAGATTTAACAGGAAGAGAAGTCGTTATTTTAGAAGATATTATAGACTCTGGTAATACACTTGAGGACGTGAATAGGATTTTTGAAAACGAAAATGTTAAATCTTTAAAAATTGCAACACTTTTTTACAAACCAGAAGCTTATAAGAAAGATTATAAATTACATTATATAGGTATTAAAATTCCTAACAGGTTTATTGTTGGTTATGGATTGGATTACGATGGGTTAGGAAGAGATTTACCAGAAGTTTATCAATTAAAATCAGAACAACCCATGACAAATTTAGTGTTATTTGGCCCTCCTGGAGCAGGGAAAGGAACTCAAGCCGATTTTTTAAAAGGAAAGTACAATTTGATACACATCTCAACTGGTGATGTATTTAGATATAATATTAAAAATAAAACAGACTTGGGAATGCTTGCAAAATCCTATATGGATAAAGGAGGTTTAGTTCCAGACGAAGTTACAATAGATATGTTAAATGCCGAGGTTGATAAAAATGCCGATGCGAATGGGTTTATTTTTGATGGATTTCCTCGAACAAACGCACAGGCTGGTGCTTTAGATAAATTAATGGTAAGCAAGGACTCTCAAATTAATGCAATGATCGCATTAGAAGTAGATGATGAGGTTCTGGTGCAAAGGTTATTAAAGAGAGGCCAAACCAGTGGAAGGTCGGATGATGCGGACGAAAGTATTATTAGAAACAGAATAAAAGAATACTACACAAAAACAGCCATTTTAAAAGATTACTATTCTGCACAAGACAAATATTTTGGAGTTAATGGTGTTGGTAGTATAGAAGACATAACAGTAAGATTAAGCTCTGTAATAGATGCTTTATAGATAAGTATACTGCAAAAGCAGTATGCTTCATAATTGATTTTCTTATAAAATAGTTCCTGTTCTCAAGGAATACAATAATCATGACAGAAGGAAATTTTGTAGACTACGTTAAGGTATATGTAGCTTCCGGAAATGGAGGTAAGGGTTCTACGCATTTACATAGAGAAAAGTATGTAGAAAAAGGAGGTCCAGATGGTGGAGATGGTGGTCGTGGCGGACATGTTATTATTAGAGGCAATTCAAACCTTTGGACCCTTTATCATTTAAAATTCAAAAGACATTTTAAAGCTGGTCATGGAGAACATGGAAGTAAGGGTAGAAGCACAGGTGCAGATGGAGAAGATAAATATATTGATGTACCTCTGGGAACAGTTGTTAGAGATTCAGAAACAAATGAATTAATATTTGAAATCACTGAAAATGGTGAAGAACAGATAATTAGTGAGGGTGGAATGGGTGGACGTGGTAATTGGCATTTTAAAAGCTCTACCAGACAAACACCACGCTATGCACAACCTGGCATACCATTTCAAGACAGAAATATTACTTTAGAACTTAAAGTGCTGGCAGATGTTGGTTTAGTGGGCTTTCCTAATGCTGGAAAATCAACTTTATTATCTGTTATGACTTCAGCAAAACCAAAAATTGCGGACTACGAATTTACTACATTAAAGCCCAATCTTGGAATTGTCGAGTATCGCGATTTTCAGTCCTTTGTTATGGCAGATATTCCCGGAATCATTGAAGGAGCTGCAGAAGGAAAAGGTTTAGGGTATTATTTTTTAAGACACATTGAACGTAATTCTACTTTATTATTTCTCATTCCGGCAGATGCAGACGATATTAAAAAACAATACGATATTTTGTTAGATGAATTACGACGCTATAATCCTGAAATGCTAGATAAGGATAGACTTATAGCTGTTTCTAAAAGTGATCTGTTAGATGACGAGTTGAAAACAGAACTAAAAGATGAATTAGATAAATCTCTGCCAATTGATTACCTGTTTATCTCTTCTGCTGCGCATCAAGGGTTAAAGAAGCTTAAAGATAAACTGTGGGAAATTCTCAATAATTGATATTTGGAATAATTTTTGAAGCTAGAAAAGCAAGCAGACAAGAAAATGAGATCAATATTAGCCTTTATTCTTATAATTTTGGCGACTTCTTGCGCACCAATCTATGTGAACTATGATTTTGAAAAAGATGTAGATTTTTCTCAATACAAGAACTACAACTATTATTCCAATATGCAAGCAGGATTGAGTGAGTTAGATACTAAAAGGTTTTTGAATATTTTAGATGAAGAGTTAAAACTTAAAGGATTTGTTTTATCAGAAACACCAGATTTCTATATTAATATTAAAAGTGATGAATATCAAGAAACACAACGAAGCTCTGTAGGTGTTGGTATTGGTAGTGGAGGAGGAAACTTTGCAGGTGGTGTTTCAGTTGGTATTCCTATTGGTCAAAACAGTATTAACAGGCAAATTATAATTGATTTTGTTGACGAAAGCAAAAATGGTTTGTTCTGGCAAGCAGTAACTGAAACCAATTACAATCCAAAATCTACACCAGAGAAACGCGAAGAACATTTTAAACTTTTGGTAAATAAAGTATTAAAAGGTTATCCACCTAATAAGTAGTGGTAATTTTATCATTTTCATAACAGATTAAACTACGACTTGGATATTTCGTTTTGTAACTTTGATAAATTCAAGTAATACAAAAACTATGAATTTACTCAACAATAAAGTCGCTCTCATTACAGGTGGTACTAAAGGTATCGGATTTGGAATAGCCCAATCATTAATGGAGCAAGGTATTAATGCTGCTATAACAGGACGTCATGCTGCATCTGCTAAAAATGCTGCAGATCAATTGAACAACAATTCAAAAACCAATGCTAAAGCTATTGGTTTGGAAGCTGACGTTAGGAATCTGGATAGTCAAAAAAAAACTATTGATGACGTTTTAAAAACATTTGGCCAATTGGATTTTGTAATTGCCAATGCTGGTTTGAGACATTTTGGAAATATTGAAGATTTGACGCTTGAACAATGGAACGAAGTTATAGACACCAATCTCACTGGTGTATTCAATTCCATAAAAGCGAGTGTTAACGAACTTAAAAAGTCTAAAGGCTATTATATTACTATTTCAAGTTTAGCTGGAATTAATTTTTTTGCAGGAGGTTCTGCTTACAATGCTAGCAAATTTGGAGTAACAGGATTCACTCAAGCTGTGATGTTGGATTTGCGCAAGTATGGAATTAAAGTGAGTACCATTATGCCTGGATCTGTTGCAACATATTTTAATGGAAACGCTCCTACTAACAAAGATGCCTGGAAAATTCAGATTGAAGATATTGGCGAATTAGTGGTA
>CAYTSL010000176.1:0-4553 GCA_964440415.1 uncultured Flavobacteriaceae bacterium | reverse complement strand
ATCCGTCAGCTGACGGATTCGTTCTTTTGTTTCAAGACAAAAGGACAGAGAATAATATCTTACGTGCTGTTGTTTCAGCACAAAAAAAATCACATTATAATAACAATAAAAAAAAGAAAAAAATTAATCAGTATCAGAAACAAAACAACTCCTCCCTTCTCTGCACTGAGAAGTAGAAACCAATCCGTTATCAGGACCAGAAGCTCCGGCCGAGTTGATGCACCAGCAAATGGTATTGGCATCATCTAATAAGAGCCAGGGCTTGTCTCCTCCTTCCATCATTCCATACGGATTTCTGGCGCGGAGGAATTTGCAGATCATTTTATTTTTTGAGTTCATAGGTTCCATATCTAGGTGATTTGCAAAATAGCTTGTTTAATAATCGATTCAAATAAAGGCACTTTATACGCATTCTTAGAAAGAGGGCGGGCGATGCTCATGGCGGCTTTAGCGGCGGCTTGTGCATTCTGCTCATTAATATCCTTCTTATGCATGGCTTCCTGAGCCTGTAGCGAGCGATAAGGTACCGGAGCGGCGGCTCCTAAAACGATACTTGCTGACTTACAGGTGCTGCCAGAAACTTCCATAACAACTGCCACATCTCCAAGTGACCAATCATAAGATTCACGCGCAACCTGTTTGATATAAGCACTTTTTGTATTTTTTGAAAGCGGCGGAAGAACGATCTCGCTAATAAGTTCCTTAGCTTGAAGGATGGTCTCCATAGAAATATCCTTACCTGCAGAAACAAAGAAATCATCCATGGATACTTTTTTCTTTTTCCCCTCACTATTGACGATCATAACACTGGCATTAAAAGCCATAAGTGCCGTTGCGATTGACGAAGCGTGAATACTTACACAAGAGCCGTTATCAATAATGGCGTGATTTTCATTTTCACCATGTTCTGAGTGGCGAGCAAAACACCGGTCTCCTCCTTTTCGGAAGCAGTCATGCTCGGCAGATCGAAAATACCAGCAGCGGTTACGCTGGGCAATATTTCCTCCCAAGGTAGACATATTGCGCAATTGAGGTGTGGCCGCACTGTTCACTGCGTAATGAAGTGCTGCATATTGATTTTTGATTTCCTCATTGTCTGCGATTTCTGCTAAAGTCACATTGGCTCCAATGCTCAATCCTTCTTTACGGTCAAAACTGATCTTATCAAGCCCCGGAATGTTTCGAATATTGATAATTTTCTGAGGTTTAAGCAAACCCTCTTTCATCCAGTCGAACACATCAATACCACCAGATTTAAATATGGCTGCTTCCTTGCCAGGCTCATACAGCTGTTCGGAAACTGTCGAATTTACCTGTTCCAATGCATCTTCAACTGATTTGGCTTCATACCAACTAAATTTATCCATGTCTTATTTTTTAAGAGACTCAATTAAGTCTGCTGCTATACTTTATTTAATGCCTTTAAAATACTTGCGGGCGTAATGGGGATTTCATAAATCCTTTCGCCAATCGCGTTATATACCGCATTGGCAATGGCTGCTGCCGTCGCAATATTTGCTGGCTCTCCGATACCATAGGCATCCGTCGAAGAAAGGGCTGAATACTCCTCTACAATAATCGTATCAATCTGAGGAATTTCCATAGAAAACGGCGTTTTATACTGATCCACATTCGCATTCATCATATGACCCGTGCTATTGTCCATCACCCTGTTTTCATAAAGCGCATACGATACGCCCTGGATAACACCACCATTAATCTGGCTCTCCAATTGACCTATATTGAGAGGGCGTCCACAACTGTGAGCCGCCACGACCCTGTCTACCTTTATAAATCCTGTATCGGTATTCACGCTTACTTCTGCAAATTGTACCGACCCTAAGTCACCATAGGCCAGACCCCAGGGCTGCTGAAAGCCACCATAGTCATCTGAACGACTGTTTACCTTAGAAATTTGACTGGTACGCATCAATTTGGTCGCTTCCTTAAACGACATTTTATGTTCCGCATTTTTGCTGTTGCTCACTTCGCCGTTTGCTATTGACAAATTAGACGAATCGGTTTCCCATTTTTTCGCAACGAGTTTCAATAGATCTTTTTTGGCTTCATAAGCCGCATTACGCGTTGGAGGGGTAATCGATCCGGTTACCACACTTCCTCCTGAACCTGGTCCTACAGGGAATAAAGTATCCCCAATATTCACCTTGATATCTTTTACCTCAAGACCCAACTCTTCGGCGACTACCTGGGCAAGTATGGTTTTTGTTCCTGTTCCAATATCCTGAACACTCGACCTTATCTCCACCCCTCCGTCATTGTGAATTTTTACTTCTACGGATGAATCCAGCGATACAAATCGCGGCCAGGTAGATTGTCCTACCCCCAGTCCTTTCTTTACAACATCTTTGCCACTTCCGGCAGGTTGACGTCGCGACCAGTCGAAAAGTTTTGCGCCTCGCTGACGTTCTACTTTTCTTACCTCACTTTTATCTATATGATCTCTGTAGGCCAAGGGATCCATTTCTAATTTTTCTGCCAATTCATCAATCGCCTGTTCCAGGCCAAATGCACCTTGTACATTACCCGGTGCCCGCCAGGCAGCTCCAGGCCCAGCATTGGTCAATACGTCGTATTGTTCGGTCGCAAAATTAGGACAGGTATACAAGATCTGAGCGATCCTGCCTACTCCCGCTCCCAGGGCCACCCCTGCGGTTCCATGCGAACGTTGTTGAATTCCGGTTAAGGTACCGTCTTTCTTGGCGCCTATTTTTAAGTATTGAATTGAATTCGGGCGGTTGCCCTCGGCAATATGTTCTTCTTGACGGTCTAGCATTAACCACACCGGTTTTCCCGTTTTTTTAGCCAAATTGGCGGCCATAGGTCCGAAACTTCCGGCACTGTGCTTGGCACCAAATCCGCCACCCATAAATTCACAAACAACCCGTACCTTACTCTTTGGCAAACCAAAAATACTGGCCATCTCATTTCTTACGTTGGCTGTGTTTTGGGTAGATGCGTAAATCATCATCACGTCAGGTTTCCAATCGACCACCACCCCATGAGTTTCCAAAGGCATATGTGTATGCACTTGTGTACGATAGGTTCTTTCTACAATAACATCCGCTTCGCTGAAACCCGCTTCCAAATCACCTCTCGGGCCACCAAAAAAACTACTGGTTGACGGACCCCTTATATTACCTGTTCCTTTGCTTCCATCATGGGTCTCACCTACATCTCCCCCATCTTCCTTCTGCACTACAGGCTCGTCAAACACGATGGGTGCATCCATTTTCATGGCCGAATCAAGCGCGATAACAAATGGCTTTTCTTCATAACTGACCTTGATCAGAGACATGGCATCTTTGGCAATATCCAGGCTATCAGCCGCTACCCCTCCAATAGGTTGGCCCACGTATTTGACCATCGGGTATTTGCCATTTTTATTTTCTTTTCCGTCCTCGTCGGCATTTTCTATAAGGTGAATCGCATGAACACCTTTTACACTTTGTGCTTTGCTAATGTCGATGGATGAAATAACCGCATGAGGCACCGTTGAACGCAGCATCTTGGCATACAACATGCCCGGTAATTTCATATCGGAAGTATATTTGGCTTTGCCGGTCACTTTGTCGAAAGCATCGATTCTCGTGACTCTTTTTCCAATTATTTTTAATTTATCGTTGATGGGCCATATTGGCGGCTCTTCAATAGGAATGTCCCTTTCTATTTCGCTTAAATTGTGCCCGGGAATACCGTAGGGTAATTTTTCTTTTCTCGTGTCCATCTTAAGTTGTTTTTTTTGCTGCTGCTAAAGTTGCCTTAAATACATGGGGATACGTTCCACAGCGACATAGATTACCGCGTATGGCACTTTTTACATCTTCCAGAGTAGGATCAGGATTGTGATCGAGCAAGTGTGCGCACGACATCACCATGCCAGGGGTACAGTAGCCGCATTGTGAAGCATCATGCTCAATAAAAGCCTCTTGTACCGGATGAAGTTTACCGTTTTTTGCAATACCTTCAATGGTGGTAATTTCCTGTTCACCGACATCAAAAACTGACATCATACAGGAGTTCACCGGTTTTCCATCCAAATAAACCGTACAGGCAGAACAGGAGCCCCGATCGCAAACAACCTTTGTTCCCGTAAGTTCTAAATGATCTCTTAAAGCCGAAGCCAAAGTTGTTCTCGGCTCAACACTCAGCGACTCAATTACACCATTGACCTTCATCTGAATAATACTGGCTCCAGGGCCATATTCTTTACCTTCTGAAAATCCTTCTTCATAGTCAAATGCAAGTGCATTCGTAGTTAGCAATACGCTTCCTGCGGTAGATAATCCCGCACCTCTGATAAAGCTTCTTCTGCTAAATCCTTTTTTCGATTTCGAGCCAGATTCTTGTTTTTTATCTTCCATAAAATTAAAGTATGGGTTTGTATTTTGTTAAAGGGTTTAAGATACGATAATATATAATAAAATGCTAGAGAGAAGAATGAGGTGTTTTAATGATGTATTGATTTAATGATTTAATGATGTAATGATTCATTCAAGCATTTTATAGTCGAAAGTCTAATGTCTAATGTCTAA
>CAYTSL010000175.1:0-4578 GCA_964440415.1 uncultured Flavobacteriaceae bacterium | reverse complement strand
GTTAAAGATAGAGAACCGTAAAGGTCAACAGATATCTTTTCAACCTTGTCAAACTTGTTATTGTCTTTTAATTCTTTTATCCAACGTTCAGCTGCACGCCAAGGACCCAATGTATGAGAACTTGAAGGACCAACACCAATTTTGAGCATGTCAAAGACAGAAATACACTCCATTCACGAAATTGTTTTAGTTGCTGTGTAAATATACAGTTTGTTAGAAATAAATAATCAATGAATTTTATTCTAATTTAATGCAATAAAAAAGCCTAAAATTAACTTCAGGCTTTATGTTTTTATTTTTTAACGACTTATCGTCTAGGGAAACTTTCTATACCGTAAACTTCTATAACTGTATTAATATCAGAGTAATCTCTTCTGCCAACATTATCAGCTGGTACAACTACAACTCTAAATACTTGGTTTTGTGTCCAAACATCATCAAGTGCATTTAAGTCAGTAGTGCCATCTAAGAAAAAGCGAACATCTTGCTGCGTAAAATCAAAGTTATAAACCAAATCACCATCATCAAAAGATACTGTTTGCGGGAGTAATCTCCAAACATCTTGTCCGTTTATGGTCTCCCATAAGATATAAACTAAAGTGACATCTGTTGGAAATACATCAAAGCCATAAGACTCTATAAATTCAAAATTATCTGCCGCAATAAAATCAAGTTCAATTTCAAAAGCTGAAGAGACAATAAGTCCACCATCTTGGCCATCAAAACCATCAAAACCTGGAGGTCCTTGAGGGCCTTCACAAGCGGTTAATAATAATGCAAATACTGAAATTAGGGTAAGTATACGTTTCATATTAAAGAGTTTTTACTATCTAGCTCAAATAATATACCAAAGATTGAATTTGAATAATTAATTCTTCAAATTAGTAATCTGACATCATGTCACATTTTTTGTCATGGCATAATCCTTGTCATAGATTAGCTGAATAAAAAAACGAATTTCAAAAAATTTAAAATATAGTTATGAGTAAAATTATCGGAATAGATTTGGGAACAACTAACTCTTGCGTTTCTGTAATGGAAGGGAATGAGCCAGTAGTTATCCCAAATGCAGAAGGAAAACGAACCACACCTTCAGTAATAGCATTTGTAGAAGGAGGAGAAATTAAAGTTGGTGATCCAGCAAAACGTCAAGCAGTTACTAACCCTACAAAAACAGTTTATTCTATTAAACGTTTTATGGGTAACAAGTATTCTGAATGTAAAAAAGAGGCAGAACGTGTACCTTATAAAGTAGTAAAAGGTGACAACGATACACCAAGAGTAGATATCGATGGTCGCTTATATACACCACAGGAATTATCTGCAATGGTGCTTCAAAAAATGAAAAAAACAGCAGAAGACTATTTAGGTACTTCTGTTAGTGAAGCTGTAATTACCGTTCCAGCTTATTTTAACGATTCGCAACGTCAAGCTACGAAAGAAGCTGGTGAAATCGCAGGTTTAAAAGTTCGTAGAATTATTAACGAACCTACTGCAGCAGCTTTGGCTTACGGAATGGATAAAAAAGGAAAAGACCAAAAAATAGTTGTTTTTGATTTTGGTGGAGGTACTCATGATGTTTCTATTTTAGAATTGGGAGACGGAGTTTTTGAAGTTCTTTCAACAGATGGTGATACACATTTAGGTGGTGATGATGTAGACGAAAAGATCATCAATTGGCTAGCAGATGAATTTAAGAAAGATGAAGGAATGGATTTAAGAAAAGATCCAATGTCTTTACAACGATTAAAAGAAGCTTCAGAAAAAGCGAAGATAGAATTATCATCTGCCACACAAACTGAAATCAATTTACCATACATAACAGCAACGTCAAGCGGACCAAAACACTTGGTTCGAACTTTGTCACGTGCTAAATTCGAACAATTAATTGATGATCTTGTAAAAAGAACAATAGAGCCTTGTGGAGCAGCTTTAAAAGCCGCAGGACTTTCCAAAGGAGAAATAGATGAAGTTATTTTAGTAGGTGGTTCTACGCGTATACCTGCAGTGCAGGCAGCAGTAGAGAAATTCTTTGGTAAAGCACCTAGTAAAGGTGTAAATCCGGATGAAGTTGTAGCAGTAGGTGCTGGAATTCAAGGTGGTGTTTTAACTGGAGACGTTAAAGATGTATTACTATTGGATGTAACACCTTTATCACTTGGTATTGAAACAATGGGTAATGTTATGACAAAGCTTATCGAAGCAAACACAACAATTCCTACAAAAAAATCACAAGTATTCTCAACAGCTGCGGACAATCAGCCATCTGTAGAAATTCATGTTCTACAAGGTGAAAGAGCAATGTCTGGAGATAACAAAACAATTGGTCGTTTCCATTTAGATGGTATTCCACCAGCACAACGAGGAGTACCTCAAATAGAAGTAACTTTTGATATTGATGCCAACGGAATCATCCATGTAACAGCTACAGATAAGGCAACAAATAAAACACAAGATATTCGTATTGAAGCTTCTTCTGGTTTAACTGATGAGGAAATCCAAAAAATGAAGCAAGATGCAGAAGCAAATGCAGAAGCAGATAAAACTGCAAAAGAAACTGCCGATAAATTGAATAGTGCTGATGCAATGATATTCCAAACAGAAAGTCAATTAAAGGAATTTGGTGACAAATTATCTGATGATAAAAAGAAACCAATTGAAGAGGCATTAGAAGAGCTTAAAAAAGCATACGAGACTAAAGATGTTGCAGTTATTGAACCAGCTTTAGAAAAGATCAACGAAGCTTGGAAAGTTGCATCGGAAGAGATGTACAAAGCACAAGCAGATGCTCAACAAAATGGAGAACCGGGACCTGGACCTGATGCAAGCGGAGCAAGTGATGAAGGTGAGGGAAGTGATGTGGAAGACGTAGACTTCGAAGAAGTGAAGTAGCCTGTCCTGAGCGCAGTCGAAGGGTAGATTTCGAAGAAGTTAAATAAATGTCTTAAATATTAAGACTTTAATAAAAAACGCGACCATTTGGTCGCGTTTTTTATTTCAACTACTTTTTAAAAGACTACTAAATAAAATTACCTTTTGCGTCGGTCTTTATAGTAACAATCTTATCTTGATTTTCAAGCTTAATTTTATAGTGCTTTTTAGTTATTCCTTTATCACAATGATAGTTTACTTCATATACATCTTCAATTACAGCCCAATTAGGAAATCGTTCAGCTATTGCTTGAAGAACATCTTGAGGTAATCTAATGTTTTTATACTTTTCAATAGTTCGCAATATTTTTCCGGTATTATCATAAGCTGCAACTACTTTGCCATCTGGAATGAAAAAGGACACTCGATAGGTATCATATTCATCATCATAAAGGTCGTCTTTATTGGCTTCAAAATTTAAAACCTTTTCTGTTAAGATTTTAACTGGAATCGGAATTTGATCTAAATCTATGGCATCCAGATATTTATAATTAACAGATACATTAACTTCAGATAATTCTATTACCTGGGAAAAGACTTGGGTGGTTAATCCAAAAATAAATAAACCAATAACTAATTTTTTCATGAGTAAATTTATAGAGTTTAATAAAGGTCTAAATTAACTATGCATGCATAATAAAAAAATGATAAATGTCATGAAAATCAACTATTTACAATTATTTAGCATTCAATTTATCTAACATATTGAGTATCAGTTACTATGCATGCATAATATTTTTATATATTTGTAAAAAATCTTAAAATGACAACAAAACTCACTCAACTTTTAAATATTAAACATCCAATTATTCAAGCACCCATGTTTTTAGTTTCAAATACTGCTATGGTTATTGAAGCTATGAAAAGTGGAATCTCCGGTTGCATTCCTGCATTAAATTACAGAACCTTGGATCAGTTAAGAGAAGCATTAAAAGAATTAAAGGTTGCAAAGGTTGAAGGTGGCTCATTTGGGTTTAATTTAATAGTGAATAAATCGAATATTAAATATATAGGTCAGTTAGAAGTAATTTGTGAAGAAGGTTGCGATTTCATTATCACTTCATTAGGAAGCCCAGAAGAAACCATTAGGCAAGCAAAAAAGGTTGGTATAAAAGTATTTTGTGATGTTGTTGATCTAAAATTTGCGAAGAAGGTTGAGGAATTAGGTGCAGATGCTGTCATAGCTGTAAATAATCAGGCTGGTGGACATCGTGGAAATATGACTCCAGAAGAATTGATTAAGGAATTGGTTGCAAATTGTAATATTCCAGTTATCTCTGCAGGAGGAGTAGGTTGTAAAGCCGACATTGACGAAATGTTGAGTTATGGAGCTGCTGGTGTTTCAGTGGGAAGTCCATTTATTGCGTCAGTAGAAGCCAGCGTCACAGAAGAATATAAACAAGCCTGTGTGGATTATGGAGCTGATGATATTGTTATGACAGAACGTATTTCAGGTACACCTTGCACAGTGATCAATACACCTTATGTAAAAAAAATAGGCACCAAACAGACTTGGATCGAAACTGTTTTAAATAAGAATAAAAAACTCAAAAAGTGGGTAAAGATGATCCGATTTTCAATTGGTATGAATGCCACTAAAAATGCTGCAACCAAGGCTACCTATAAAACAGTTTGGGTGGCTGGACC
>CAYTSL010000174.1:0-4614 GCA_964440415.1 uncultured Flavobacteriaceae bacterium | reverse complement strand
AAAAATATTTGGAAGTACTATGGTGGTTCTGTTTTTTTAAGAGATGGTAGCATGAGTATGCCAAAGGTTTTTGACATTGAAATGAAAGATGTTAATTCTGAAATTGTAGCTGCAATTGAAAATCATGCACAGAATAATATACAATATACGCTAGATGGTGTATTTGATTTCATGAACAAACGACAGGATTTCAATCCGCAATACAAAGTGTTCAAAGAATATTTTGTTTTATGTTGGTCTGGTCAAAAGAAAGTTGTTGAAGATGAAGAATTCTATTCAAGAGTTGATATAGAATTAATAAATGAGCAGGTTAGACTCTTCTTCTCTACGTTAGATGAGGTATCTATTTCTTTCGATAGAGATCAATTCAAGATCATTGAATATGTTAATCTTGGACTTCAAAATAATTATAAATATTATAAGCTGGAAGAAACTAAAATTCTGTTTGAAGACAATGCCAATTATAATATAGAAACCAAGTTACTTTTTGAGCCTCCTCAATTTGATAAAAAGGTACTACACCATATTTATAACTCTAACAATTCGATATTAGAAAAGCTCAAAAAAGGAACAACATTAAATAAAATTGAAGAGCGAGATCTAAAGAACCTTCCTGCAACGTATTTAATATGTTACCTAAATCTTTTTCATGAAGCTATAGACAAACTTAATGAAGCTAAACCTTATTTAAAGAAACATAGTGAGGAATTATTTGAGCTTTACAAAGAGTCTAATAGAATTTTACGAAAAGTAAAATATAGTTAATTGAATTTGTTTGATAACTCAAGTGTATAATACCATTTATACAGATTTATTGACCAGTTATAGATTTTTTAGTGGCTGATATCTAATTTATTACGAAATTAGTGGTGCTATTAATCAAATTTATATACACCTTGCCTCTCCCGACAAAGTTCCGGCACTGAGGCAAGGTTTTTTTGTGTAATAAAAGCTATTTTCTTACTCTAGTATCCTTCATTATTATTGTTTTTTGTCGTTTAACGATTAAAAATGTTATACAACGCATTTAATTTATTTTCATTTTTTTTATAAAGCGTTTTTTGTGGATAATAATTGGAATCAGTCGACATTCGCTCTGCTATTAATCAATTTTATTAATACTCAAGATTCTCCCGACAAAGTTCCGGCATTGAATTAAGGTTAATAAAAAAAGCCACATCAATGATGTGGCTTTTATGTTATTAGATTTTTAATATTCTATAAATCGAACTTAATTCCTTGAGCTAAAGGTAAACTGGTTGTATAATTAATTGTATTGGTTTGACGTCTCATATAAATTTTCCAAGCATCAGATCCAGATTCTCGTCCGCCTCCAGTTTCTTTTTCTCCACCAAAAGCACCTCCAATTTCTGCACCTGAAGTTCCTATGTTTACATTAGCAATTCCACAATCAGAACCTGCAACAGATAAGAAATGTTCTGCTTCACGTAAATTATTGGTCATAATTGCAGATGACAATCCTTGAGCTACTCCATTTTGAATGTTTAAAGCATTTTCAACATCACCTGAATATTTCAATAAGTATAAAACAGGTGCAAAAGTTTCGTGTTGTACAATTTCAAATGAGTTGTCAGCTTCAGCAATCGCTGGTTTTACATAACAACCACTTTCATAACCTTCGCCAGAAAGAACGCCTCCTTCAACAACTATATTTCCACCTTCCTCAACTACTTTAGTTAAGGCAGCTTCATACATTTTTACTGCATCTGTATCAATTAATGGTCCAACATGATTGTTTTCGTCTAAAGGGTTTCCAATTCGTAATTGCTTATAGGCATCAACTACCGCAGTTTTTACTTTATCATAAACGCTTTCATGAATAATTAAACGACGAGTCGAAGTACATCGTTGTCCTGCAGTTCCAACTGCTCCAAAAACCGCTCCAATAACTGTCATTTTTATATCAGCATCAGGTGTTACAATAATGGCATTGTTTCCTCCTAATTCTAATAAGGATTTACCGAGACGTCCTGCTACTGCTTTAGCCACTATTTTTCCCATTCTGGTTGAGCCAGTTGCAGAAATTAACGGAACACGAACATCGTTGGTCATGTATTCACCAACTTTATAATCTCCATTTACTAAACAAGAGATCCCTTCTGGTAAATTGTTATCTGCAAATACTTCTGCAGCTATATTTTGACATGCAACTCCACACATTGGAGCTTTTTCACTTGGTTTCCAAACACAAACATCACCACAAATCCAAGCTAAAGCTGTGTTCCAAGCCCAAACTGCCACTGGAAAGTTAAATGCTGAAATAATTCCAACTACTCCAAGCGGATGATATTGCTCGTACATTCTATGTCCCGGACGCTCACTATGCATGGTTAATCCATGTAACTGACGAGATAAACCAACAGCAAAATCACAGATGTCTATCATCTCCTGAACTTCACCTAAACCTTCTTGATACGATTTTCCCATTTCATAAGAAACCAATTTACCAAGCGCTTCCTTTTTCTCTCTTAATTTATCTCCAAACTGACGCACTATTTCTCCACGTTGAGGCGCTGGCATTGTTCTCCAAGTTTTAAAAGCAGTTGTTGCTGCTTCCATCAATTTCTCGAAATCGTCTTTAGTTGTTGTTTTTACCTTCCCAATTAATTTACCATCAACAGGGGAATGGCTTTCTATAATATCTCCATTTGAGAACCAATTGGAACCAGTAGATGTTCCTTCGTTTAAAGGTTTTACTCCAAGTTCTTTTAATGCGACTTGTATTCCGAAATCTGTAGCAACTGCTTGCATTTTATGTAATTTTTTACGAATTATTTAATATTGTGCAAAGATACTGATAAAAAGTTGCTTTTCCAGTTACCTTCATTCTTAAAATATACTATTTTTAGTACACTTAATTTATCTCATTATTATCATGAAAAAAATTATCCTTTTTTTTGTTATCAGTATTGCATTTTTAGTTAATTGCAAAAATGAAGGGAAACTTATTGATTCTGAAATCAATGAAAATGAAATTAAACGACCTCCTCCTCCTCCCACTTCAGAAAACAATTCTCACGAGTTTTCCATTGCAATTCATGGAGGAGCAGGAACTATCCTGAAAAAGAATATGTCTGATGAAAAAGAGGCTGCTTATAAGGCTAAACTTGAAGAAGCTATTAGAGTAGGATATGAAATCCTGAAAAATGGAGGAACCAGTCTTGATGCTGTGACTAAAACTATTAAAGTTATGGAGGATTCTCCATTGTTTAATGCAGGAAAAGGTGCTGTGTTTACCAATGCAGGTACTAATGAATTAGATGCTTCCATAATGGATGGCAAAACACTAAATGCTGGTGCGTCTGCCGGAACAACCAATGTAAAAAACCCTATTGATTTGGCAAGAGCGATAATGGATAACTCACCTCATGTAATGATGGCTGGAAAAGGCGCTGAAAAATTTGCAGAAGAACAAGGATTAGAAATTGTAGACCCAAAATATTTTTATACAGAAAACAGAATGAACTCTCTAAAACGTGCTATAGAAAGAGAAAAAATCGAACTAGATCATGATGATAAATCTGCATTTTACGACACCGCAATTAAAGATTATAAATTCGGTACAGTTGGTTGTGTTGCTCTTGATAAAAATGGAAACTTGGCAGCTGGAACCTCAACAGGAGGTATGACCAACAAACGTTGGGGACGCGTTGGTGATGTGCCTATTATTGGAGCTGGCACCTACGCCAATAATACAACTTGCGCCGTATCAAGCACGGGTTGGGGCGAATTCTTTATTCGTGCGATGGTTGCCCATGATATTTCGGCACTAATGGAATATAAAGGCATGAATCTAAACGATGCTGCACATGAGGTCATCCATAAAAAAGTTGGCGATCTTGGTGGCGACGGAGGTATAGTTGCAGTTGATAAAAATGGCAATGTCGCTATGGAATTCAATACAGCTGGAATGTATCGTGCAAGTATGACAGATACAGGAGAACTAACAATAGCTATTTATAACGATTAATATGACTAAAAAATCCGATTATTACGCTGTCATTTTCACTTCCAAGAAGACTGATTATGAAACTGGCTATGAAGAGATGTCAAAAAAAATGGAGTCACTTGCCAAAAAACAACCAGGGTTTTTAGGAATGGATAGTGCGAGAAATGAAATTGGCATTACTATTAGCTATTGGGATAGCTTAAAAGCCATTAAGGATTGGAAAGAAAATCTACAACATCAATCTGCTCAAAATATAGGTAAAGAGAAATGGTACAGCGAATACCATGTTAGAATTTGTAAGGTAGAAAAAGAATATTCTTTTAAAAAAGACTAATTCTGCTTTGAAAACACAATAAAAAGAGTCCTTAACAGGATTTTAAACGGAAAATTTATCTTTTTTATATTTTCTAATATTTCACTTCAATTTCGTATTTCAACGAAAATAGCTCCTAATTAGTCGAAAAAATTAACTAAGCTACTGGTTTTAAAGTACTTTAGGAGTGCTATTAATTGAATAAATGATTTAATAACAGGAAAAAAAACAGATATAAGTCTGCTTTTTTTCCAACTAATGTCCTGATACTATGAAAACAAACTACTCAAAATTACTGTTGCTATTAATCGCTTTAATATCAAGCAGTTTT
>CAYTSL010000173.1:0-4619 GCA_964440415.1 uncultured Flavobacteriaceae bacterium | reverse complement strand
TAGTTAATTAATTATGAAAACTGTATTTAAAATTTGTAAATTTGCACCAATTTTTGAGTTACCAAATAAAATTATTTACTAACAAAATCAATTGTTAAACAATAACTAATTAAAGATTTTAAGAATATGTCAAACGACATTAAGATTAAAAAAGGTCTGGATATTAAATTAGTTGGTGAAGCTGAAAAAGTTTCAGAGAGTGCTGCAAAAAGCAACTATTTTTCTATTAGACCGGAAGATTTCCACGGTATTACTCCCAAACTTATTGCAAAGGAAGGATCCAAAATTAAAGCTGGAGAACCTATTTTTTATGATAAATCAAACCAAGAAGTAAAATTTGTATCACCTGTTTCGGGAGAGATCACTGAAATTGCTCGTGGAGAAAAACGTAGAATTCTTGCAATAAAGATTTTAGCTGATAAAGACCAAAAGTTTACTGATAATGGTAAGTTTAATGTAGATTCAGCAAAAGCAGAAGACATTAAAGCACATTTATTAGCATCTGGATGTTGGCCTTTTATTAAGCAACGTCCTTACGATGTAATTGCAAATCCAGACAGAGAACCAAAATCAATTTTTGTTTCTGCCCATGCAAGTGCACCATTAGCTGCTGATTTTGATTTTGCGTTAAAAGGCAAGGAAGCTGAATTACAGGCTGCAGTTACTGCTTTGGGTAAATTAACCAAAGGCAACGTGCATGTTAGCATTGGTAATAAAGAATATTCTCCTTTTAATGGTTTAGAAGGAATAGATCTTCATTATGTAACTGGTCCGCATCCATCGGGAAATGTTGGTACACAAATCAATAAAATTGATCCCGTTAATAAAGGAGAAGTGGTTTGGACAATCAACCCACAAGATTTAGTAATTATTGGTGAATTGTTGTTGACTGGAAAATTCAATGCAGAACGCGTAGTTGCATTGGTTGGTGCATCAGTTCAGAAACCAAGATATTTTGTAACAAAATTAGGTTGTGAAGTTGCTTCAATGATTTACGATAATGGTATTGAAAAAGATGCCAATGTTAGAATTATTTCTGGTAATGTGTTATCAGGAAAACAAGTGAAGCCAGACGGTTATTTAGATTATTACAGCAATACAATTACTGTAATTCCAGAAGGAGATGATTATGAATTGTTTGGATGGTTAAAACCTGAATTTAAAAAAATATCATCTTCAAGAGCCTTAACTTTTTCTTGGTTGTCTTCGAATAAGAAATACGACTTGAATACAAATACAAATGGTGAACACAGAGCATTTGTTACAACTGGAACGTATGAAGAAGTATTTCCGTTAGATATTTTTCCAATGCAAATTTTAAAATCTTGCATGTATAAAGATTTAGACGAAATGGAAGCTTTAGGAATGTACGAAGTAGCTCCTGAAGATTTTGCATTAACTGAATTTGTATGCGTGTCTAAACAGCCTCATCAACAAATTATTAGAGAGGGTTTAGACTTAATGTTAAAAGAAATAGGATAAGATTATGGGATTAAAAGAAAATTTACATAATATAAGTGAAAAAGTTAAAGGGACGAATTGGCAAACTACGTTTGGTGCGGTTCACACCCTTTTTTATACACCTAAAGAAACAACCCATTCAGGTAGTCATATTAGAGTTGTTGACGACCTAAAACGTATAATGATGAGCGTTGTTTTACCGTTAACACCAATTTTACTATTTGGTATGTTTAATGCGGGTTTCCAGTACAATGCAGCAGTTAATGGCTTTACAGAAAACATGTCTTTTTTTAGTACGGAATTCTGGAACTTTGATAATTTTTGGATAGGTTTTTTAAAATTAATGCCATTAGTAATTGTTTCATATGTTGTTGGTTTAGCAATTGAAATAGTTTTTGCAACTATTAATAATCATGAAGTTGAAGAAGGTTACTTTGTAACAGGTATGTTAGTTCCTTTAATTGTACCCATTGATACACCATTATGGATGTTAGCTGTAGCAGTTACATTTGGCGTTGTAATTGGCAAAGAAGTTTTTGGAGGTACAGGCATGAATATTTTAAATCCAGCCTTAACAATTAGAGCATTTTTATTCTTTGCTTACCCAACTTGGATGAGTGGAGATAAAGTTTGGGTAACTGGTGCAGTTGACCGAGTAAAAGAAATATCTGAAGGAGCAAAATTAGATGCAATATCTGGCGAAACTATTTTAGGAAGTTTAGCTCAAGGTAATGAATTTGTGTATTCAACTTGGGATATGTTTTATGGGTTTATACCAGGATCGGTTGGGGAAACTTCAGTACTTTTAATAGGTTTAGGAGCTTTGTATTTATTGTATACTAAAGTTGCTAGCTGGAGAATTATGCTATCTGCAGTTATTGGTGCAATCGTAATGGGACTTATTTTTAACGGAGTTGTAGATGCTGGTTGGATAAATGAAGGAAGTAAGTTTCACGGCTTAATGAGCACTGTATTTTGGCATCACTTACTAATTGGTGGTTTTGCCTTTGGAGTGGTATTTATGGCTACAGATCCTGTGACTGGATCACAGACAAACAAAGGAAAATGGATATATGGATTCTTGATTGGTTTCATATCAATATTAATACGTGTATTCAATCCGGCATATCCAGAAGGTGTAATGCTTGCCATTCTATTAATGAATGTATTTGCACCAACTATAGATCATTACATTGTTAAAGGTAATGTTAATAAAAGAATGAAACGAGCAAAACTTAAAATGGCTTAATCATGAGTAAGAGAACAGATTCAAACGGTTATACAATACTATTTGCCATAGGAATGGTAATAGTAGTAGGTGCTTTATTAGCTTTTGCTTCAGAGAGTTTAAAAGATACAATTACTGAAAACAAGCGTATAGAAAAACAACAGAACATTCTATATGCAATGGGAGTAAACGAAAATGAAGGAAACAGTGCGAATTTTGTATCAAAAGATAAAGTAGCAGACGAGTTTACTAAATACATTAAGAATCAAATTGTGATTCAAGATGGTCAAGAAGCTCAAGATGACAAAGCTTATTTAATTGATATTAAGAAAGAACAAGCCAGCGTAAAAGAAGGTAATAGTAGAAGATTGCCTTTATTTATTGGAGAAAAAGATGGTAAAACATTTTATATAACTCCAATTAGAGGAAAAGGACTTTGGGATGCCATTTGGGCTTATGTAGCAATGGATAAGGATATGGTTGTTCAAGGTGCTTATTTTGACCACAAAGGTGAAACACCAGGATTAGGAGCAAACATTAAAGAGCGTTTCTTTATGGATGACTTTATTGGAGAGAGCTTAATGTCAAACGGAAGTTTTAAAGGCATTACAGTTTCTAAAAGTAATGGTGATCCAAAAAATGTAGATAAAACAGATAATGAGGTAGATGCCATCGCAGGTTCAACTATTACAGGTGATGGAGTTTCTGCAATGTTGAGAAGTGAACTTAAGTTGTACGTACCTTATTTTAAAAACTTAAAAAATTAATCTATGGGACTTTTATCAAAAAAAGACAGCAAATTAATATTAGATCCTTTAGCAGATGATAACCCAATTACTATTCAGGTATTAGGTATTTGTTCTGCTTTAGCAATTACTGCGCAATTAAAAGCGTCTATAGTAATGTCTATTTCAGTATTGTTTGTTATGGGAGTAGGTAACGTGGTTATTTCGTTGATTAGGAATATAATTCCATCTAAAATCAGAATTATTGTGCAACTAACTGTTGTTGCCGCATTGGTAATTATTGTTGATTTAGTCCTTAAGGCATATGCTTATGAATTAAGTAAAGAACTATCGGTTTTTGTTGGATTGATTATTACTAACTGTATTATCATGGGTCGATTTGAAGCATTTGCTCTTGCAAATAATCCTTGGAGATCATTCCTTGACGGAATAGGAAATGCTGCTGGATATGCTATCATACTTATTATTGTAGGATTCTTTAGAGAATTATTAGGTTCAGGTACTTTGTTAGGATTCCCTGTTTTAGGTGATCCTATCGATAAAACTGGAGTGTATTCTATTGGATATGAAAATAATGGTTTCATGTTATTATCACCAATGGCGTTGATTGTTGTGGGACTTATCATTTGGGTGCAACGTAGTAGAAACAAAGCATTAATCGAAGACTAAAAAATAGAATATGGAACATATAGAATTATTTTTTAAATCAATATTTATAGACAACATGGTTTTTGCAACATTCCTTGGAATGTGTTCTTACCTTGCTGTATCTAAAAAAGTATCAACAGCTGTTGGTCTTGGAGCTGCCGTAATTTTTGTTTTGGCAATTACTGTTCCATTAAACTGGTTGTTAGATCAATATATATTAAAAGAAGGTGCTTTGTCTTGGATTGATGGAAGCTCAAATGGCGAAGGGCTTTCAGCCTATGATTTAAGTTTCTTATCATTCATCATGTTCATTGCAACTATTGCAACTATGGTACAATTGGTAGAAATAGTAGTTGAGAAGTTCTCTCCTTCATTATATAATTCACTTGGTATATTCTTACCACTTATTGCTGTAAACTGTGCCATTTTAGGTGGATCTTTATTCATGCAATCTCGTGAAATAGCAACTTTAGGATTAGCTTTTAATTATGGAGTTTCTTCAGGAATCGGATGGTTTTTAGCAATTCTTGCTATTG
>CAYTSL010000172.1:2026-4632 GCA_964440415.1 uncultured Flavobacteriaceae bacterium | reverse complement strand
ACATCGCTTCCTTTTCCAACAACTATAATTCTAGCATTTTGTGATTTAAAATAAGTATTGGCTACACGTTTTACATCTTCTGCAGATACTGCATTGATCTTTTCTAAATAAGTGGTGTAAAAATCAGATGGAAGCTCTTTTGTTTTAATGTTAAATGCATAGTTAGCAACGGTTTCTGGTCGCTCCAAATCCATAACAAACTTTCCTACATATTTAGCTTTTGCATTTTTAAGAGCTTCAATTTCTATTGATTCTGTTTTAATACGGTTTATTTCTTTTAATGCTTCAACTATGGAGCTATCTGTAACCGTATTTCTTACTTTAGCACTAGCCGAAAATCTACTTACATATTTATTTGCACGAATGCTTGAATATGCTCCATATGTATAGCCATGCGTTTCACGCAAGTTATTGAATAAATACCCATCACCACCACCTAAAATATAGTTGGCTATTAAAATCGCATGGTAATCTGGATGATTCATTTTTAAGTCTACTGTATTGGTAATAGAAATATTAGATTGTACAGCATTAGGCATATCTACAAAGTTAATTTGAGTATACTGAACATTACTATTTGAATCTGGAATAGGTTCTGAAACGTCAATAGATTTTTCCCAACCTCCAAAGTATTCTTTCACCTGTTTTTTGACAGTTTTTAGGTCTGTATCACCTACAACAACTAAATACGCATTATTTGGTGTGACATATTTTTGATAGACTGCTCTTACGTTATCTAGAGTGACATTATTAACAGACTCTTCTGTCAAAAACTCACCATAAGGATGTTTTACACCATAAGATAACGCACCACCAACACGACCAGCAACGGCATCGACACTTTTTTCCTGTGTTTTAAGGCCTTCTAATAATTTATCTTTTTCTTTCTGGAATTCTTCTTCTGTTAAAAGTGGGTTAATAACTGCATCCGCCATTAATACTAATATTCGATCAGCGTATTTACTTAATGCTCTGGCAGAAGTACTCCAATTTCCAAAACTAAGACTTGCGCCAAGAAAATCAATTTCTTCGTTAAAATCATCTTTAGGGATAGATGTTGTTCCATTTCCTAACATGGCTCCTAATAAACCGGAAACACCTGCTTTATCACCTTCAGTAATAGGAGGGTTGTCTAAAGTTAATGTGTAAGATACTCTAGGTAATTTATGATTTTCAACAACTAAAACTGTTAATCCATTTTTAAGTTGAAATTCACCTGGAACTTCTAAAGAAATTTTAGGAGCTGGTCCCGGTATTGGTTGTTTAGATCTATCAATTTGTGCAGTGGCTCCAATTGATAATAAAAACAAGGTAATTAATGCAAATATTTTAGTTTTCATTTGAATGTTATTTATCGTCATATTAAATTATTGATCTTCTTTTTTTGGTAAATACTCCAAAACCAATCTTTGGTTAGGATTTAGATATTTTTTAGCTACGATCTGAATATCTTCGCGAGTTATAGATCTGTAAATATTAATTTCATCATTAATTAAATTTGTATCACCAAAATACATATAATACCTTGCCAAAGAACTAGCAATACCATTGACACTTGAATTAGAATTCACAAACTGATTTTCGAATTTATTTTGAAGTTTTTGATAATCTTTTTCTGAAATTAATTCGTTTTGAATTTTAACAATTTCTTCATCCATTTCTGAAATCAAGGATTCTAACGAATTTTCTCCCATAGGAAGGCCATACAATATATAAGTACCATAATCTTCTTGGCTAAAATTAATTGCCCCAACTTGAAGTGCCATTTTTTTATCATCAACCATCTTTTTATAAAGTTTAGAAGTTTTTCCGTCACTTAAATAGGTTGATAACATATCTAAAACATAAGCATCTTTTTCTTTAAAGGATGGCGTTCTGTAAGCTGCAACAACAGCCGGTATTTGAATGTTAGGATCATAGGCTTTAGCTGATCTAGCTTCTGTTATTGGATCTTCTTTAGGAAAGTTTCTAACAATATCTTTTCCACGTGGAATTGGCCCAAAATAATCCTGAATCATTTTTTTAACCGATGGAACGTCAATATCTCCAGCAACGGTTAAAACGGCATTGTTAGGGATATAGAATTTTTTGTTGAATGCTTGAAATTCTTCTAAAGTAGCAGCGTCCAAATGTTCCATTTCTCCAATGGTCGTCCATCTGTACGGGTGTTTTGTAAATATGTTCTTTTTAACATATTCAAGAAACCTTCCATAAGGTTGATTGTCTACTCGCATTCGCTTTTCTTCCTTAACAACCTCGTTTTGGGTGTCAACCCCAACTTGGTTAATTATAGGATGCAACATACGCTCAGATTCCATCCACAAACCTAATTCAACATTGTTGGATGGGAATGTTTCATAGTAATAGGTTCTGTCATCATCCGTAGTAGCATTGTGTGTTCCTCCATTAGCGTCTATTAATTTTGTCCATTCCCCCCGTTCAATATTTTCAGTCCCTTCAAATAAAAGGTGTTCAAAAAAATGAGCAAAACCTGTTCGTTCTGGGTTTTCATCTTTTGCTCCAACATGATAAAATACAGTCGTGGTAACTACCGGAGCTGTATTGTCTTGGTGAAGGATAACGTGCAAGCCATTATCTAAATCAAA
>CAYTSL010000172.1:0-1926 GCA_964440415.1 uncultured Flavobacteriaceae bacterium | reverse complement strand
ATTTTTTTTACGAACTTTAAAAAACTAACTAACCAATAAATATCAAATTCTATGAAAAAATTAGCCTTACCAATACGTTTTGGAATAGTGATTAGTGGTGGTTTAATTGCTTCATTTTTATTGCATTCCTTATTTAAGGTACACACAAATCCGTTTTACAGTTTGTTCAATAGTGTAATTACAGGGTTTGGTATTTTTGAAACAATACGCTACCTTAAGTTAGAACTAGGTGATTCTTTTTCGTATTCTACTGGGTTTGTTGCGGGTATTGTTGCTGGAGCTATAGCTACTTTAGTATTTACCTTTTTCTTTTTATTCTATGCCACTGAGATCAATCAAGATTTTTTACCTGAATTATTAGAGTTCTTTAAAGGTGATTATAAGGTTGATATTTCTATGGTTACGTTTGTTGTAGCTATTATGGGTTTTGCAACTACAGTTGTTTTTACACTTACATTTATGCAGTATTTTAAAAATAGTGGAAACTTACCTTCAAAATAAATAAATGGTTTGTAGATTAATTAATTAGCTGTATATTTGCACTCATTTTTTTAACAAATTAATTAATATAAACGTTACGCTATGTACGCAATTGTAGAGATAGCAGGGCATCAATTTAAAGTTGAAAAAGACCAAAAGGTGTTTGTCAATCGTTTAGCTACAGAAGAAGGAAAGAAAGTATCTTTCGATAATGTTCTTTTGTTAGCTGATGGAGACAAAGTTACTGTTGGCGCCCCAGCTATAGGCGGAGCACAAGTAAGTGCAAAAGTCTTAAAGCACCTTAAGGGTGATAAAGTAATAGTTTTCAAGAAGAAAAGACGTAAGGGTTATCGAGTGAAAAATGGTCACAGACAAGCCTTATCTGAAATCGTCATTGAAAGCATTGTAGCTTCGGGAGCAAAACCAGCTAAAAAAGCCGAAAAAGTGGCTCCAGTGAAGGAAACCAAAAAAGCTGAACCAAAAGCCAAAGCTGTAGCTCCAAAAGCTACTCCTAAAGCAGAAGTTAAAAAAGCAGCTCCAAAGGCAGCAGTTAAAAAGGCTGCTCCAAAAGCTAAACCAGCTGTCGCTAAAGCTAAAGCTGACAAACCAGCTGCAAAAAAAGCAACAGGTAAAGCCGACGATTTGAAGAAAATTGAAGGTATTGGACCTAAAATTGCATCTACATTGGTAGAAGCAGGAATCAGTACTTTTGCAGATTTGGCAAAAGCTAAACCAGCTAAGATTTCTGAAATTATCGAAGGTGTTCGTGGAAATCACGTTCCTGATACTTGGCCTCAACAAGCACAATTAGCTACTGATGGTAAGTGGGATGAGTTAAAAGAATTACAAGACAAATTAGATGGTGGTAAAGCGTAATTGCAAAACTGCTTAAGTATAACAATATAAAACCTTAAGACAATGGCTCATAAAAAAGGAGTAGGTAGTTCTAAGAATGGTAGAGAATCAGAATCGAAACGTTTAGGCGTTAAGATTTTTGGTGGACAAGCTGCTATTGCTGGAAACATTATCGTTAGACAAAGAGGAACTGTACATAATCCAGGTGAGAATGTTTACTCTGGGAAAGATCATACTTTACACGCTAGAGTTGATGGTCTTGTGAAATTTACAAAGAAAAAAGATAATAAATCTTATGTTTCTATTGAGCCTTTTGAAGCTTAAGAAACCGGGTTTTTTTGTATTTTTTTATAAAGTATAAATTTTATTATTTGTAACTTTATTTTTTAAAATTATTAGGATATGTATAAGCTAAGATTTAGAATTTTATTTGTAGTGTTTTTTTTATTTTCTATAGTGAATATAAATGCTCAAGAAGAGATTGTAAAATATGATTACTTAGAAGTAATTGTAATACAAAAAGCGAATAATAGTGGGAAAATTAAAAGAATAAAAGTAGAAGATCAAAATTCGCTTATCGGAAAAATTATT
>CAYTSL010000171.1:0-4654 GCA_964440415.1 uncultured Flavobacteriaceae bacterium | reverse complement strand
TTTTTCCTTTCAAGTATTTTTCTATCATTAATCCTGCTATTCTACCAGCCCATCGACTTCCCCAGTAACCATTTTCAACATACACAGCAATCGCAATTTTAGGATTATCCTTTGGAGCAAAAGCAATAAAAATAGAATGATCTGTTAACTGGGTAGTTACTCCATTAATTTTAGTGAAATTCTCTGCCGTACCAGTTTTACCACAGATCTCTATTTCAGGTATTTGAATGTATTTAGCCGTTCCTTTTTTATAAACCAAATTCATTCCTTCTACAATTGGTTCAAAATATTTAGAGTCAATTGTTGTTTTTTTAGGTGTGGTATATTTTTTATCAATTTCTTGACCTTCAATATATTTTATGATATGAGGTGTATAAAAATGGCCTCTGTTAGCAATAGCAGCTGTCATATTTGCCAACTGAATAGGAGTTGCGAGTACTTCTCCTTGACCTATAGCATTAGAAATTGTAAACGTAGAATACCACCGATTTTCACCGTACATTCTATTGTATGTAGAAGAATTTGGTATTTTACCTGGTTGTCCAACAGAAAGATCATATCCCAGATAATTACCTAGCCCGAAACTAGTCACATGCTTATTCCAATTATCCATACCTTCTGCAGTTGTATCATATTTATCAATAATACGCCTGTAAACAGTTGCAAAATAGGCATTACATGATTCATGAATTCCTCTTATCATATCATTTTTTGTACCTCTTGGGCAATGACATCTCATAAATCTATCACCATATTTATAACCATGATAACAAGTGATCTTTTCGTCTAAACTTATCACATTTTCTTGCAAGGCTATTAATGCATTAAGGGTTTTAAAAGGAGATCCTGGTTCATACATCGCTTGTAAACCTCTATCAAATAATGGTTTGCTAATAGTGTCATTATACAATTTTGTAAAATTCTTAGATCGAACTCTTCCTACTAACAAGTTTGGGTCATAAGTTGGAGCAGTGATCATTGTAAGTATTTCACCTGTTCCAGGTTCAATTGCAATTATACCTCCACGCTTATTTACCATTAATTTTTCACCATATTCCTGCAATATAGCATCTATAGTAGTAGTGATGTCTTTTCCTTTCTTTGGTATTGTATCGAACTTTTTATCCTTGTACGGACCAATATCTCTGTTAAATCTGTCTTTCTGTATGAATTTAACACCTTTAACACCACGAAGCACATCTTCATAAGAATATTCTATACCTTGTTTTCCTATCAAATCTCCCATTTTGTAATATGGGTTTTTCTCAATCGTGGCTTGATTAGCTTCTGCAATATATCCTAATACATTGGCACCTATTGAGGTTTGGTAGTCTCTTAATGATCTTTTTTGAATATAAAAGCCATCAAATTTTCTCATTTTTTCTTGAAGATAAGCATAGTCTTCTTTTGATAAATGGGAAACAAATACTGAAGGTAATCTAGGAGAGTAATTTTTTGCTCTATTGTATTTTTTAAGAAAATTCAACTTATCAATTTTTAATAAAGAACAAAATTCAATTGTATCTAAAGGTTCAACTTCTCTTGGTATCACCATCACATCATAAGACGGTTGATTAGAAACTAATAATACTCCATTCCTATCATAAACATAACCTCTTTTTGGATAATCAAAAACTTTCCTAATAGCATTGTCCTCAAACAAATTTTCTGTAGGAGCATTATACACCTGTAAATAGAATAATCTGGCAATGAAAATTATTCCTACAACAAGGATAAAAAAATAAAGTAAAAACTGTCTCATTAATTTTTTCGGGTGAAAATAATAGTCACTAAAATACAAATGATAATAGTAAATATACTGGAGAATAACGTTTTTTGAGCAATTAAAATTATTTTTGAAAGGCTAAAAATTTCAAGTGTAAACAAAATCAAATGATGAACAATAGTTACTAACGCTATATAAGAAACTTTAGGCGCTAAATCAATATTGCTGAATTTTATTGTTTGATGTTCGTACAAAGCACCAAAAACGGATTTTAAAAAGCCTGGTCTTAAAAAGGCTATTGTTACACTAGCAGCCGCATGAACACCTCCAGAATCAGAAAATATATCTACACATAATCCTAATAAAAAGGATAAGAAAATAAATAAGGAACTATTGTTTTTTACCGGATATAAAATGATGAATAAAATATAAATGTAAGGATTGATATAGCCAAGAAAGTTAATATGGTTTAGAACCAATACTTGTAATAAAACAAGTAAAATAAATCTTGCAGTATTTATTGCAACAATGCTATTCATTTATATTTTCTAGGTTTAAGATCTCTTGTGCTTTAAGATTTTCAATAATGTATATATGTCCAATATTAGTCATATCATTAAATAGCTTAATATTTATTTCATAAAAATCTTCAGCATTGTCCAATTGAAATGAAGTAATTGTGCCTATTTGAATTCCTTTGGGAAAAATTGTAGAACGACCACCAGTTATTACCGTATCACCTACTTGAACTGGTGCAATTTTAGGTACATCCATAAGTTGAACAATCTCATGTGATTCACCATCCCATGATAATGTGCCAAAATGATCAGTTTTTTTTAATTGAGCATTAATCCTACTTTTCGTGCTTAATATTGAGACTACTCTTGAGAAGCTATTAGAGGTATTGTCAATTATTCCAATTAACCCCTCTGAAGTAATCACACCAAAATCTTCATAGATCCCATCTTTTTCTCCCTTATCTACCAACAAAGAATTGTTAGTACTACTAAAACTGTTTTTGATTAACGAAGCTGGAATAAATCTATAATTTTTAGAATTTGATGATTTGTCAACAGGTATTGAGTCTAACTGATATTCAGATTGATTGAATAGTAAATTTCTAAATTTAATATTTTCTTCAATTAAAATTTCATTCTCCTTTGTTAAATTTAAGTACTGGGATATATTATGAACAGAGTTGTAAAATCCACCACTCAAAAAATTAGCCGAACTTATAAATTTACTTTTGTGAAATGAATGCGACTGTATTGTTAGAAATAAGGATATAATAAAGAGCAACAGAAACAAAAGAAAATTCTTGTTTCTAATTATAAAATTAATTATTTGTTGCATTATTAAATTCTATTTAATCAGAACACTTTTGAATTTCACTAGATTTTTTAAAGTGATTCCTGTGCCTCTAACAACGGCTCGTAAAGGGTCTTCGGCAATATAAACTGGAAGATCTGTTTTTTGAGATAAACGCTTATCCAAACCACGAAGCATAGATCCACCACCAGCTAAATATATTCCTGTATTATAGATATCAGCAGCTAATTCTGGAGGAGTTTGAGATAAGGTTTCCATTACAGCATCTTCAATTCTTAATATAGATTTATCTAATGCTTTGGCAATTTCTCTGAAGGAAATTTGTACTTGCTTTGGTTTACCTGTTAGCAAATCTCTTCCTTGAACACTCATATCTTCAGGTGGTAATTCAAGATCTTCAGTTGCAGCACCAATTTGGATTTTTATTTTTTCAGCAGTACGTTCTCCTACATATAAATTATGTTGTGTACGCATGTAATAAACTATATCATTTGTAAAAACGTCACCTGCTACTTTAACTGATTTATCGCAAACAATTCCACCCAAAGCAATAACCGCAATTTCAGTAGTACCTCCACCAATATCTACAATCATATTACCCTTTGGTTGCATGATGTCTACACCAATACCAATAGCAGCTGCCATTGGTTCATGGATAAGATAAACTTCTTTTCCGTTCACTCTTTCGGCACTTTCTCTAACAGCTCGCATTTCTACTTCTGTAATTCCAGAAGGAATACAAATTACCATGCGTAATGCAGGTGTAAAAAACTTTTTCTTTAATGCAGGTATATTCTTAATGAACAAATTGATCATTTGTTCCGACGCATCAAAATCCGCAATCACACCATCTTTTAATGGTCTAATCGTTTTAATATTTTCATGAGTTTTACCTTGCATCAGGCTGGCCTCCTTACCAACAGCAATTATTTTTCCAGTAATTCTATCTCTAGCCACAATTGAAGGACTGTCCACAACAACCTTATCATTGTGAATGATAAGAGTGTTTGCAGTACCAAGGTCTATAGCTATATCTTCGGTTAGGAAGTCAAAAAATCCCATATTGTATTATGCCTAATTATTGAGGTTAACTTTAATGTGGTAAAAGTAATAAAATTAATGCTTAAAATGACGTGTTCCTGTAAATACCATTGCAACATTATTTTCATTACAAAAATCAATGCTTAATTGATCTTTAATCGATCCACCTGGCTGTACAACTGCTTTAATACCAGCATTTTTAGCAATCTCTACACAATCAGGAAATGGAAAGAAAGCATCACTGGCCATAACAGCTCCAGTTAGGTCAAATTTAAAGGATTGAGCCTTGTGAATGGATTGATTTAGCGCATCAACTCGACTAGTTTGTCCTGTACCACTAGCGCAAAGTTGTTTGTTTTTAACAAGAACGATAGTATTTGATTTAGTATGCTTGCAAATTTTAGACGCAAATATTAAATCTTCCAATTCATTAGTTTTAGGTTTTGATTGAGTAACATAGTTCAACTCACTTAAAGAATCCGTTTTGTAATCTCTTTCCTGAACCAATGCACCATTTAAGCAAGTTCTGACAGTAGTTTGAGAAAATTGAACTTCCTT
>CAYTSL010000170.1:2378-4654 GCA_964440415.1 uncultured Flavobacteriaceae bacterium | reverse complement strand
ATTTTCCTAAACAGCATTACCTGTTCTAGGTTCAATGGGTATGATCTCAGCCGCTTTTAGGCACCCCTTTTTTGAGAACGGTACAAAGATAATCTAGATTAGTGAGTTTATATGTCTATATCTGGTTTTTTTCGATCTGCTTTTTTTTCTGAACGTAAACTTTTGTTTTTTAAGCGTTTTTTAATAGCTGACTTCGGAATTCTTGTAGCTTTTCTTTTTTTGGGGACAATCAACCCTTTTTTGATCAATTCAAAAAATCGTTTTATCACGAGTTCTTTATTCTTATGTTGACTTCTGGATTCATCACATTGCAAAACCAGTTCATTATTTTTTGTTAGCTTATTTTTTAAAGATTTAAATAGCAACTTTTTTTGATGATCTGACAAAACCGAAGAATTTTCAAGATCAAAATGTAACTCAATTTTAGAAGAAACTTTGTTAACATGTTGTCCTCCGCTACCAGAACTTCTGATGGCTTTAAATGTTAATTCTGGCACTAATAACTCTAAATTCAAAATTATGAAATTTGATGAGGGTCTTTTAATAGATCGTTAACGGTTTTAACAGGATTAAATGTGATTAAGGGAACCTCAACAAAAATGGTATTCCAATTTGCCATACTACCATTCCAAAGACCTGGTAATTCCAAGGCTTTAATTTCTTTTCCAGCGTTGGTTTTATTTGTGATAAAACTAGTACTGTGGTCTACAAACTTTTTTAGATCATATTTATCGCCCTTGAAATTCTTCACACCACAAACCAAATCAACAGGGTTAAAATGAGTGGATTTATCAAATAGCTCTTTTTGTACCTCACTATTCTTATCAATTTGGGCGGATTCAACAATTTGTAAAGATATCTCTCCGTTTTTATTTACACAGAAAGGACCTCCTCCGGGTTCACCTTCATTCTTTACCATGCCGCAAACACGAATTGGTCTGTCCAATTTATTTCTTAAATACTCTATTTGAGATTCTTGAGAGCCACTAAAGAAATCTTGATTTAAAACTATATTTAATTCCTTGGATAAAAATTGTGAAATGTCTTGAATTTGTGAATCAGTAATTAGACTGTTTTCCAATTCTTTCTGATATTTAAAAACTTTAGATTGAACTTCTAAAAGAATTCCTGCCAGCATCATTTTGTATTTGGCAACTTCTTCCTCATATTTAAAAACAACAACATTATCTATATTTTTAATAAAGATAATGTCGGCATCTAGATCATCTAAGTTTTCGAGTAAAGCACCATGACCAGATGGTCTAAAAACCAGTTTACCATTTTCATCCCTATATGGTTCATTTTTTAAATCAACAGCAATAGTGTCTGTTGACTGTTTTTGAAAAGAATACGTTATATTGAATTCAGTGTTAGTTTTCTTTTCAACAATTTTTTCAATTCGTTCAAATTCATCATCAAATTTGTGACTATGTTCTTCTGAAACAGTAAAATGGAGATCTGCCTTATTATTTGAAGATGCATAGAGGGCTGCCTCAAATAAATGCTCTTCAAAAGCAGTTGCTATGTGATTCTTATACTGATGAAATGGGAATAAGCCTTTAGGTGAGTTCCCATAATCCAATTTGTCTTCGTCAAGCATATTTTGAACAAACAGAAGCAACTTTAAGTTTAATTTTAAATCATCAAAATTTTTGACTTCCTTATACAATTTTTGATTAACAATATAATAGAATGGAAACCTTTTAATACCCGCGAAAAAAATTGAAAGATCTGTCGCCTTGTGTCTATTTACATAAGCATTGATTGTCTCTTCTTGAATTGAAAATATTTTTAAAAAGTTGAACAAGAATTTAAACATTCTTGTTGCAGCTCCAGATGCAGGCACAAACTTGATAGTAGATATATTATCACGATTTGAATTATAATAATTAATAAAATGATCCTTTTTAGAATCAGATAATTTTAGTATTCCGTTTCCTATAGTTGCTGCAGATTCAATTTTGACAAATGGAAGACCATTTTTAAAAATATCCAGTTGATCTTTAACTTGCTCAACAGTTAAGCCTTTATCCTTTATTTGTTTGATGTCTTTTTTAGAAAAATTCAATGCTCTTTATTTATTAAATTATTTATATGTTCTATGGCAGTATTCAATCTCTCCTGCTTACTCCCTTTTAATAAAACAAAAGGCCTTTTGTACTTAATTAAAGCTTCTTCAAAAGCTTTGAACATCCTCAATCTTTCGTTAGGCTTATCTCTTAAATCATCTGCTTCCCAAGGTGTATCAATATAGGTTAAAAAATACAAATCGTAAG
>CAYTSL010000170.1:0-2278 GCA_964440415.1 uncultured Flavobacteriaceae bacterium | reverse complement strand
GTAGATTCAGGTCCAAACAATACTATTTTTATGCAATTTGAAGGTTGTTGTTTAAGTGTTTTTTCCATGCTATATATCCGAATATTGCTATTACTGTAAATCCTAAATATTGAAAACTTGTAAAAGTAAATCCTTTGTAAAAATACAATGGAACTGAAATAACATCTCCAATTATCCAAAATATCCAGTTTTCTATTTTTCTCCTTGCCATAAGCCACATACCAACAAAGAATGTCGCTGTTGTTATGGTGTCAACATAAGCTACCCAACCTGTCCATTTGTCAAAAGATTTATACACAATAAATACAAATAACAAAGTGGCAATGAAAATGAATATGCTTAATTTTTTTTCTTTATCTGTAATCCTGGAAATTGGAGTCACATGAGTTGCATCAACTTTTCGAGTCCAGATATACCACCCATAAACGCTCATTATAAAGTAATACCCATTGATCATCATATCCCCTAATAATCCCCATTTTAAAAGCAAATAAACAAAGATGCTTGTACTTATCATTCCTGTAGGGAATACTAAAATGTGATTTTGTTTTGAAGACCACACAGAAAGAAATCCGAAAATAACAGCAACAATTTCAAGTACAATATCTATTGTTTCGTAACCAGAATATTGTCCGAAAAAGAAATCAAAAACTTGGCTCATAATTGCTTCTGTCGCTTTTTACAATCTTTAAGTTTATAACTACATGCTCTTGTTGATCAAATGATTGCTTTATTTCTTGTGTTAAAAAAGGCAGTAATTCATCATATTCACCATAGATTTGTGTGCTCAATGGATTTTCTAGAACAGTGAAGTTTGATGCTCTTAACTTCTTTATAAAAGATTTTATATGATCTTCAAAGTCGTTTTGAAGTGGTAATAATGTTATTTCTACTGATATTTTCATATTACTATCATCTAGTTAATTCGTCAAAGAATAACAGATTCTCTTCAAAAGCTGTACCAATTACAACTAAATCAGCACCAGAATTATAAGCACTTTGTAGTTGTTTTTTAGTTTTAATTCCTCCACCAACTATTAATGGAATTTTTAAACTCAATTTTACCTTGTTAATAATTTCAGAGTTGACTGGTTCAGTTGCTCCACTTCCAGCCTCCAGATATATCAACTTCAAACCTAAAAGTTCACCTGCAATGGCAGTATCCACAATTTTCTGTACATTTTTTCTTGGTATAGGATTGGTTTTTGTCACTTTTTGAACCGATGTTTCTTTACCATTTTCAATTAAAATATAACCAGTAGGGATAACCTCCAGATTGGTTTGTTTTAGTTTAGAAATAGCTTGAACATGCTTATCAATTAAATAATCAGGATTCCTGCCTGAAATCAATGATAGAAATAGTAAGGCATCTGCTTTATCAGTAATTTGCGTGACATCTCCAGGAAACAAGACTATAGGTAATTGAGTATGTTTTTTTATTTCCGATACAACTAAATGACAATCTTCTTCCTTCACTGTACTTCCACCAACAAAAATATGAGTAGCAACAGATGCATTCACCTGTTTAATAAAATTTGGTAATTGTGTTTTATCAGCTTTATCAGGATCAATTAAAACGGCCAAAAGTTTATTCTTTCCTTCAATTGAATTTAATATGTTCTGGTAAACTTTTGTCATTTATTGAATGGCATAAGCGCAGGTAAATCCATCAAATTCTGTAAAATGGATATTGTATCGTTTTTTGTAAGACTTATAATCAATCCAACTAATAGTCGACCCTTCATTAATTGTAAATGGAACTACTAAAATATGTTGTTTAAAACTCAAACCTGGTGTCGCAAACAATTTAAATAAGGATTCTTTTGCACACCAAATAATCGTTAATTCTTTAACGTAATCGTTCTGTTCTTCTTTTAAATATTCAATTTCATAACCCACAAATTTAGAAGCTATTTTAGTAATAATTGGTCGCTGTTTTTCAATATCTATTCCAACCTCGTTATCACTTACTATTACAGCACTATAATTAAACGAATGTGTAATTGAAATATGTTTATCATCTTTTAGATGCGGTTTACCATTCTCATCATAAAACAAGTCCTGATCTGAATAACCAAATTCGGCCAATAAATGTCTAACACTCAAAAACCCACATTGATGAATACCTGATTTCATTTTTAAAACTCGTTTTAAACTTTCAGGTTTTAAACTTATCGGTTCTAATAATTCGTCATAAGATTCTGTGATCTTCCAGATTTTAACAATAGTTTGTGAGTTAGGAGTAATGGTTTTGAAAAGAGGCATTTAATATTCTGAA
>CAYTSL010000169.1:3419-4655 GCA_964440415.1 uncultured Flavobacteriaceae bacterium | reverse complement strand
TTGCTTTAACAAATATGTACTTGAAACAATAAACTTCATGAATCTATATTATTTTCGGTTGAATTAATTCTGAATACAAATATATCTTAATCGACGCTTTTAAAGAAACAAACTTATTAACAACTAGGTGGTATATTTCTTCTTTCTTATATAATTAAAAATAAAACCAAACACAGCCAATAACACTAGAGGTACTGCGATATTTATAAGCTGCCACTTTGTTTTTTCACTAGCAACTTTTTGATCATCTAAAAATGCTATTGCTATTTCCTTTGACCGAATGTTTATAAGTCCATCGTCATCTAATAGATAATTCACTGCATTTAACAAGAATTCCTTGTTCCCAAAAGTTTGTCCGGTCCATTTATCAAAACCTAATTCTTGTGGACCATTTCTCCCATAATCGTTTTTAATTACATCGCCATCAGCGATGACAATCATTTTGGTTGGAATACTTTTATTTTTTTCGTCGGATAAATTAAAGGGCTTAATTCTGTTATTATATACACTTGTAAATTCACCTTCTAACAGTACTGCTAAATTCTGATTGCCTTTATTATAACGAGAAGGATCTGGTTCTTGAGTAACTATATCCAAACTCACTTGAAGTGGTGTTCCATCAAGTTTTGATAGCGGAGAGCTCTGAAGTAAAACAGTTTTTTTTATATCATTCTTTAACGTATCTATTTGGTTTGCAAAGTCAAATTTCACCAAATTCAAATTATTAACAATTGGATGATTGTTTGCATTTTTAGCCAATGGAGAATACTGCCATTTTATAGGTTGAAATTGAGCTTGACTTCCTTCACCAATCGCCAATGTAATAGGAGCAGAGTAGAGGTCGTTTACCAAAACAGGATTAACTCGTACACCATATTTAAAAAAGAAATCGGTTAAATTTAAGTCTCGTGCAATGGCCACGGATTGTCCAGATTCATTATATAAACTATCGGTATCCATAGCTACTGCATCAATTAACCAGAGGCTTTTACCGCCATTCATTGTAAATTGATCCAGCACCAATTTTTCTTTTTCGTTAAATGCTTCAGTGGGTTTTGCAGCAATTATTAGATCGAATGAGTTAAGTTTATCAAGTGTGGTTTGAGCATTTGTAGCAACACTATCTAACGTAAAAGGTGCTATAAAATAGTATTCACGAAGTGCTGTCACAAAATTTGCAATGTATTTGTTTTCTAATTCACCATTACCTCTTAAAACAGCTACTTTTCTTTTTTT
>CAYTSL010000169.1:0-3319 GCA_964440415.1 uncultured Flavobacteriaceae bacterium | reverse complement strand
TGAATTTAAAATTTACTTGATCATTATATGCAGAAAATTCTTCTAATATCTGTTTGGTTTCAGATTGGAGTCGCTTGAATTCAGAAGGAAATTCACCTTCTAAAAACACATCAACAATTATTGGTGATTTTACATTATCTATCGTATTTAAAGCAGCTTCCGATAAGGTGTAGCGATTATCACTCGTCAAATCAAAACGCTTATAAACCTTACTACTTACATAGTTTATTGCAATAATGGCAACAAGGATAATGGCAATATGTTTGATACTTTTTATCAAATTAAAAATCTTTGCTAATATTGAGTTTAGTTAATAAAATAAAGAATACTGTCACACTCAAAAAGTAGATGATGTCTCTTGTGTCTACAACACCTCTGCTCATACTTTTAAAGTGAGCACTCATGCCCAAATTATCTATAAAAATGCTTGACCATAATTCACCTAATCCTTCAAAGCCTATGTAAAAAAAAATGCAGATCAATACGGCTATTATAAATGCTACTATTTGATTGTCACTTACAGACGAGGCAAAAATACCAATAGCTGTGTAGGCAGCAATTAGGAACAGTAATCCAAAATAGGATCCTACAACACTTGCCATATCAATATTTCCAATTGGATCGCCTAATTGATAGACCGTATACACGTATATTAGAGTTGGAATCAAAGCCAAAACTATTAGCACAAATGCACCAAAGTATTTACCTAGTACAATTTTAATTCTGGTAATTGGTTTGGTTAGTAATAGTTCTAAAGTTCCTTGTTTTTTCTCATCAGCAAAACTACGCATCGTCACTGCTGGAATTAGGAATATAAGTATCCAGGGAGCCAATAAAAAGAAAGCAGATAAATCTGCAAATCCATAATCAATGATATTAAAATCACCTTTAAAAACCCACAGAAATAATCCGTTAAGCAATAGAAAAACAGCAATCACCAAATAGCCAATAGGTGAGGCAAAAAATGAATTAAATTCTTTTTTAAGGATTGCTAACATTAAGTTTGTTAAAAGTTAAAAGTTAAAAGAGATGTCTCGACTGCACTTCGACAAGTTCAGTGTGACTCGCTCGACATGACAAAGTTAAAATAATTCATCATTCATCAATTTGTGTTAAAATCTTTCATGAGTAAGTTCTGTTTACTACGACTGCCTACTGCAGACTGACTATTTTCTCCACACTCCAAGCTTGTGGTTTTTCGTTAAACAAAACTTTTGTTTTTGCCCAAACTGATTTAAAAAGTTCTGATTGTCTGTAATTATCCAGATCAACTTGATCATTCCAATGGCTATAGGTAAAAAATTGATTTGTATTGTCTTTATCTCTCAAAAGCTCCAATAAATGACAACCATCAACAGCTCTTATTTTTTCTTTGTTGTTATGAAAGTTTTCAAGAAAGGTTTCTATGTTTTCTTCAGCAAAACTCATTTTCACTATTCGTATAAACATATCTATTCTTTAAAAAAATTAACGGTAATGGTATCTCTAAGCCTCAATCCTAGCAAGGTTGATGCACTGCCAACCGATGCACTATTACTTTTATACAAGGCTATTTCTAGATAATTGGAGGAGTTGAATACACCCATTTTTCTACCTTCATCATGTCGCTTGCTTTTTTCAACATCAAAATTTATTATATCACTGTATTTTCTGTGAATGGTGTCAAATTTATAATTCCTTGCAGATACTTCAAACCGTCTACCTTTCTGAATACTTTCAAAGAATTTCTTTTTTATATTGGTCACAACATTACCATAATTATCAATGTAGATAATACTCCCGATTATTCGTGTTTTGTCATCATTGACAAATGGAACAATATCTTTAATTGGTTTTATATCTTGTATTACTTTCCCTATAACTTCTAAAGTACCACCTCTGGCTATATGACAGGCTACTTTAACAAAAACATCTAAAACCGCGAAACTTGATTCAATTTTATCATGAATATTGATCTCCACAATCTTTTCCGGAGCAATTTCCGCACAGATCATACTCATAATTCCATTATTTGCACAGATAAAATAATGATCATCTAACTTAACCGCTATGTGTTTATTTTCTTTATTTAATTCAGAATCTATTCCAATAACGTGAATGGTTCCTTTTGGAAAGTTTCTGTACGCATTAAAAATAATATAGGCCGCTTCAGGTACATTAAACGGTGCAATTGAGTGAGAAATATCAACAATCTTTGCATCTGGAAGTTCACTGTAAATAGCACCTTTGGTAGCACCAGCAGAGTGATCTTTCTCTCCAAAATCAGTTGTTAAAGTTATGATTGCTATTGGCAAATTGTTGATATTTTTTTAATGTAATACAACGCAAAATTACGTAGCTTTGTTGTAGTACAAACTTAATAAACTCTTTTAGAATAATTTAATTAAATGTTTAGCTTTTGAACGAAATAATTATTGAATTAGAAGAAATTTCTCCAAAAGATTTCTTCGGTACCCACAACTCCAATATCGAACTTTTAAAAAAGTACTTTCCAAAACTTAAAATAGTAGCAAGAGGCAATAAGATAAAAGCCTATGGTGATGAAGACATGCTCGAAGAATTTGATCGCAGATTATCAATGATTCTTGAGCAATTTGGTAAATACAATAAATTGGATGAAAACACCATAGAGCGCGTTTTAACAAGCCAAAGTAAAGACGATTATACGTCTAGTAAAGCAAGTGGAGAAGTTATTGTGCATGGCGTTAACGGTCGAGTTATAAAAGCACAAACAGCTAATCAACGTAAGTTAGTAGAAAGTGTCTATAAAAATGATATGGTGTTTGCCATTGGACCAGCAGGAACAGGAAAAACATATACAGGTGTTGCATTAGCTGTTAGAGCCTTAAAAAATAAAGAAGTTAAACGAATCATTTTAACACGTCCAGCCGTTGAAGCCGGAGAGAATTTAGGTTTCTTGCCTGGTGATCTAAAGGAAAAGCTTGATCCGTACATGCAGCCTTTGTATGATGCACTACGAGACATGATACCTGCAGAAAAATTGGCTGCATTTATAGAGAATGGAACCATACAGATTGCTCCTTTAGCCTTTATGCGTGGACGAACATTAGATGATGCCTTCGTGATATTGGATGAAGGACAAAACACAACGCATGCACAAATGAAGATGTTCCTGACCAGAATGGGAAAGAATGCCAAATTCTTAATAACAGGAGATCCAGGACAAGTCGATCTGCCTAGAAGAACGATTTCCGGCTTAAAAGAAGCCTTATTGATCTTAAAGGGAGTGGAAGGTGTAGACATGATTGTTTTAGATGAAAACGATGTCATCAGACATAAATTAGTTAAAAAGATCATT
>CAYTSL010000168.1:0-4667 GCA_964440415.1 uncultured Flavobacteriaceae bacterium | reverse complement strand
ACTTTTTCTTTCATATTGAAGTATTGGTCTTTAATTTCAATTTCAATAACTTCTCTTCCATATTGCTTATTCAGATCTTTGGCCAATTTTTGCATAACCTCTTTTCTGGCTTCAAAATGTCCTCTGTCATGGTCTCGAATAATATATTCTAACACAGTTTCTTCAACTGCTCCAATCATATTATGTAAATGAAAAAATCCCTGGTAACCTTCTGTATGTTCTGGAGTTTCGAGTCGAGGAACAGAATTTATAAATTCTGTAGCGATGTACATGGAGTTTATCATTTTTCCTTTTGCATAACCTGGATGTACAATCTTTCCTTTTACTTTTACAACTGCTCCAGCAGCATTAAAGTTCTCGTATTCTAATTCTCCAACCTGACTGCCATCCATGGTGTATGCCCATTTTGCACCGAACTTTTCCACGTCAAATTTATGGGCGCCTCGACCAATTTCTTCATCAGGAGTAAATCCTACTCTTATTTTTCCATGTTTAATTTCAGGATGATTAATTAAATATTCCATCGCAGATACTATTTCGCAAATTCCTGCTTTGTCATCTGCACCTAAAAGCGTAGTTCCATCTGTAGTAATAAGGGTTTGACCTTTATACATCAACAAATCATCAAAATAATCAGGTGATAAGATAATATCTTGCTCTTTGTTTAAAACTATGTCTTTACCATCATAATTTTCAATTATTTGGGGATTAACATTTGCACCAGTAAAATCGGGTGATGTATCAAAATGAGAGACAAAACCAATCGTAGGTACTTCATGGTCAACATTACTCGGTAAAGTAGCCATGATATAGGCATTCTCATCAATTGAAACATCTTCCATTCCAATTTCCTTAAGTTCTTCAGCTAATTTATTCGCTAAATCCCATTGCTTTTTTGTGCTTGGAGTAGAATCGCTTTTAGGATCTGATTCTGTGTCAATTTTAACGTAACCTAAAAAACGGTCTACAATTTGTTGTTTGTTCATTATTTTGATATTTTTTTTCAATAGTTTGCAGTAGCTCAAAAATACGATTAATAATTATTTTGCTTTTTGAATTGGATGATTTTTTTTTAAAAACTACTTTTGTGCAAATATTACCTCATGTACAAACTTTTAATTCGCCCTATTTTATTTTTATTCGATCCTGAAGTTGTGCATCATTTTACCTTTTCAGCTATTAGAATCTTATTTAAAATACCAGGAATCTCTTCGTTGGTAAGAGGATTTTATCAGATAAATGATAAGCGATTAGAAAGGGAACTTTTTGGACTAAAATTTAATAACCCTGTTGGGTTAGCTGCAGGATTTGATAAAAATGCAGTCTTATACAATGAATTGGCGAATTTTGGTTTTGGTTTTATCGAGATTGGTACTGTAACTCCAAAAGGGCAAGAAGGAAATCCGAAGAAACGACTATTCCGATTAAAATCGGACAAAGGAATAATTAATCGAATGGGTTTTAATAATGACGGACTTGAGGCAGCAATCAAACAACTCAAAAACAATAAAGGTAAAGTCATTATAGGTGGAAATATTGGAAAGAATACTAATACAGCTCCTAAAAACTACACCAAAGATTACCTTGAATGTTTTAAAGCGCTCCATCCTTATGTTGATTATTTTGTATTGAATGTAAGCTGTCCTAATGTTAGTAGTCATGCAAAACTTAATGATAAAGACTACTTGGAAGAATTAATTTCTGAAGTACAGAAAGCCAACAGAAGTTTTGAAAAACAAAAACCGATTCTGTTAAAGATAGCTCCAGATTTGAATAAAAAACAATTAGATGAAATTATTGAATTGGTTGCAACTACTAAAATACAAGGCGTCATAGCAAGCAATACTTCAATAAGTAGAAGCGGACTAAAAGCCTCAAAGGAAGTTCTTGAAGAAATAGGAAATGGAGGATTAAGCGGTCAACCAATTAAAGATAAAAGCACAGAGGTCATAAAATATTTAGCTGACAAGAGCAACAATGCATTTCCAATAATTGGTGTTGGAGGAATTCACTCTGCTAAAGATGCAATTGAAAAAATTGAAGCTGGAGCAGATCTGGTTCAACTGTATACAGGTTTCATTTACGAAGGCCCAAAACTTGTTAAGGAGATAAACAAAGCGCTACTCAATTAGTAGTTTTTGAGTTTTACTTTGGTTGTTTTCAGCCATTAACTTTGTAAAATAAACACCTTTTTTTAAATCACTTAAGTTAAGTTGAAGGTTATTGTTAAATGATAAATCTTTAATATTTACCTGTAATACCAGACTTCCCAAGATATTGTAAATCTCAATTGTTTTTAAATTAATATTTTGAATATTAGCAATTGTTATTACATCTTTAACTGGGTTGGGATAAATTTTGATATTTTTAATTGAATTGGATTCTTCTATTCCCAAGACAGACTGTAACGTTAATGTCAAAGTTCCCATTTTATTTCCATTAATAGGAGGTCCAGTAATCATAAATACTCCAACAGAAGAATTAGGACTATTTGACGAAGTGTAATCACTTCCGTCATCGGTTCCTGCATCATAGGCGAAAACATCTAATGAAAAAGTGTCTTTCCAAGCAGTATTGGTTACATTCCTTAAGTTTAAACTATTGATAGCTATGAACCAATCCGGACTTGGAGCAATCATGGACACTAGAGTCAATAGTGGAAAATTTTCACTTACTTCAACATTACTTAATGTTGCAGTACTAATTGCTGCAGATGGCGAGAAACTTTGCTGCAATAATTGGTCTGCATTTCCTGCAGTAACAGCATCGTTTATTTCATTAGTTATTTCTGTGTTGCTACCTGATTCGGCTACATCTTGAATGCCTTGTGTAGCATTTACTCCAAGCTCAACAAATTCATTAGCTGTACTATGAGTAGCTCCAATAAGATCAGACCAATGTGCACCACCAGGAACTGATGTATGATCTGTAGCGTTCCAAATACTTGTAAATGAAATGTCATAAGTAGCTATTGATTGAGCCGATGATAAATGTGTGATTAATAAAACGAGAAAAAATAATTTAATTTGTGGAAGGGAAGTAATTTTTTTCATAGAATTAATTTTAACTTGAGTAGTCGAGGAAATTAAAAGTAACTTACATTCTTAAGTTTCTTTTTAATTGATTTATTTTCGTTAAAAATTAATAAACTGAACTACGAAGTCCTTATATCATTCATTATCGCAACGTCTGCTTTAGCCATCTCTCCAGGGCCAGATAATATTTATGTATTGATGCAAAGCGTTACAAATGGCAGAGCTTATGGATTGGCAACTGTTGCAGGCTTGATTTCGGGATGTATAGTTCATACGACATTGGTCGCTTTTGGAGTTTCTGCTATTATCAAAAACAACGATACTATTTTTTTAATTCTAAAACTATTTGGAGCTGCTTACTTGATATATCTGGCTTATAAAGTGTTTAAAAGTGATTCAAAAGTCACATTATCGACTACAAATGTGCCTAAAAAGACTTTAAAGCAATTGTATAAGCAAGGATTTATTATGAATGTTTTAAATCCGAAGGTTTCTATTTTCTTTTTGGCATTTTTCCCAAGTTTTTTATTTAGTAAAACTATAAGCACTGTAACTCAATTCTATGTTTTGGGTTTATTATTCATGTTGGTTTCATTTATAATTTTTTCACTAATAGCTTTACTTGCGGGATCTATTGCTGATTATCTTAAAAGCCATAAAAATTTTGGTGGATTCCTAAAATGGCTTCAAATTATTGTATTTGTTGGTATTGCTTTATTCATTCTGATATCAGAAAAATAGAGTATTTTTATTTATTCAAATTTATCAATGAAAAAACCAGTAAAAATAATTGAATGTCCGCGAGATGCCATGCAGGGAATAAAACAGTTTATTCCTACGGAGCAAAAAGTTCAATTCATTCAATCGTTATTGCGAGTGGGTTTTGACACGATTGACTTTGGTAGCTTTGTATCGCCAAAAGCCATTCCCCAAATGGTTGATACTGCTGAAGTGTTGTCGAAATTGGATTTGAGTAAAACAACCAGTAAGTTGTTAGCTATAGTTGCGAACTTACGTGGAGCTGAAGATGCATGTGAGCATGAACAAATAGATTATTTGGGTTATCCATTTTCAATTTCTGAAAATTTCCAGATGCGTAATACTCACAAGACTATTTCTCAATCGGTTTTACTATTAGAAGATATTTTAAATATTTCAGATAAGAGTAATAAAGAAGTGGTTGCTTATTTATCAATGGGATTCGGAAATCCTTATGGTGATCCGTGGAATGTTGATATTGTAGGAGAGTGGACAGAAAGATTAAATAAAATGGGTGTAAAGATTTTGTCATTAAGTGACACGATAGGGAGTTCAGATCCTGAAACCATTGAGAATTTGTTCTCGAATTTAATTCCAAAATATCCCAATATCGAGTTTGGAGCACATCTTCATACTACTCCTAGTACTTGGTTTAAAAAAATTGATTCAGCTTATAGATCTGGTTGCAGACGATTTGATGGAGCCATTCAAGGATTTGGGGGTTGTCCAATGGCAAAAGATGAGTTAACTGGAAACATGCCAACCGAAAAAATGTTGTCCTATTTTACTACTAAAAAAGCACATAGTTTAAACGCTTTAAGCTTTGAAAGTGCTTATAACGAGGCAACCAAAATCTTTACAAAGTATCATTAA
>CAYTSL010000167.1:0-4739 GCA_964440415.1 uncultured Flavobacteriaceae bacterium | reverse complement strand
TTTGTTACTCAATTTTAAACTTATAAATTATGTTTGGAGATCTCATGGGAATGATGGGTAAATTAAAAGAAACTCAAAAGAAAGTAGAAGAAACTAAAAAAAGGCTGGATTCTGTTTTGATTGATGAGCAAAGCAGTGATGGAAAAATTAAAATTACATTAACTGTTAATAGAGAAGTTAAATCAATAGATATTGATGAAGAACTTTTAAATGATAAAGGACAATTAGAAGATTATTTAATTCTTACTTTAAATAAGGCAATTTCTAAGGCTACTTCAATAAACGAGGCTGAATTGGCCGCAGTGGCCAAAGAAGGAATGCCAAACATTCCTGGATTAGACTTATTTAAGTAATTGTAAAACAAAAAAGGAAGCTTATCGCTTCCTTTTTTGTTTTACAATCAACTTGTTATTATTGATTTATAACTCTAAATTGAGTTCTTCTGTTTGCTCTATGATCCATTTCAGTACAAGATACACCGTCAGCACATCTGTTTACTAATCTAGACTCACCATAGCCATTAGAAACAATTCTACTTGAATTTATTCCTTTAGAAATTAAGTAGTTAGTTACCGCTTGAGCTCTTCTTTCAGATAATGATCTATTACTATCTCTAGAACCTCTAGAATCTGTATGTGATGCAATCTCTACAGATACACCATCCTTAAGAACTGTAATTAATTTAGAATCAATTTCAGACTTTGCAGCATTTGTTAAAGAAGCAGAACCTAAATCCCAATTTATGTTAAGATCATTATATTCTACCAACTTACAATCAACTTCTTTCCAAGTTGTTAAACCACCTTTTTTAGTCAATACTTCTTTAGATACAGTTTTTGTAACCGCAGGTACAGTAGTTTCATTAACTCTTGCATCTGAAGCTAAAACAGTTTTCTTTAAAGTAGCAGTTTTTTGAGGAACTTCAATAACTCTAGTTGTTGGTGGAGTTACCATTACTGTACGTTGCAAAGTTTTAGTAACTGCAGGTATTTCAACAACTCTTGAAGATTCTGGAGTAATAACTGTTCTCTTAACAGTATTAGTTACCGCTGGAATATCAATTACTCTTGTTGTAGGAGGAGTTACCATTACTGTACGTTTCATTGTTTTAGTAACAGCTGGAACGTCTACTACTCTTGTTGTAGGAGGAGTTACCATTACTGTTTTCTTAACAGTCTTCATAACAGCAGGAATATCAGTTACTCTAGTAGTAGCTGGAGTTTTTACAACTTTTCTAGTGTAAGTACCCATACCGCAATCAGAATTACTTCCGCCATCTTGATCACAACCAGGAGTTGTAATAACTTGAGCATCTGAAGCTAATTCAGAAGTGTTGATCGTAACATTTTGAGCTGGTACATTTTTATAACACCAGTATCTGCAATCGTTAGGGTCACTTGAAGCACATTCTGCCGCTGGAGTATCACTCATTTCCCATTTAGCACTTGCAGGTTTAACCTCTACTGTTTGGTAACCTGGAGAAAATTTAGCTGCAACAACCTTTAAAGTAGAACCATATTCTCTTTTCTTGTAAGATAGAGTTTCAGTACCCCAAACAGCTGGAATAACTGTTAAACGTTGACTTGCTTCTTTAGATACAACTGACACATCACGAGTGTCGTATTTGGCAGGAACAAGAACAACTTTTTTAGTAGCTGGTTGTGTTACAACTTCAAAGTTTTGAGTCTCATAAACAGCAGGTACAACTTCTAATCGTTGACTTGCCTCTTGAACTACAACAGTTTCTTGTTCATACGAAGTAGAAGCTGAAATTTTTTCAAGTCTTTGGCTTGCTTCTTGTACAACAACTTCAAAGCTTTGAGTTTCATACTTAGCAGGAACAACAACTAATTCTTGACCAGTTGACTGAACAACAACTACCTCATTTTGAGTTGAGTATTGAGCCGGAACCGTTTTAATTTTCTTATAAGCCGGTGACACTTGAACAGTTACATCTTGATTTGTCCATACGTCTGGCGTTACACATCTTACATAACATTTTCCAGGTTCAGGGTTTGTTGGTAGATCTTGCGCAAAAGCCATTGCAGAAATGACTAAAGCTAGGCAGCTGAATAATAATTTTTTCATTGTAATATATTTTAAAATGGTTAAATAATTAATTAATGCAAACATAAATTGTGTAAGCCCTAATTAATTAGTAATAAACATTATATAAAAATATGTATTCGATGAAATGTTATTTATTTCCGATAATAAGCACCTTGAAAATATAAATAAAAGTTTATGAAGGATTATTCTTTCAAGAATTAATCGTGATATTTTTAAGAAATCCTAAAAACATCTCATGCATATTGTCAGTATAATCCAGATGAGTAACTATTCGAAGTTTGCCACCACCCATTCCTATAATATTTATATGATGTTGTGCTAATTTATCTACAAAAGCTAATTCATCAACATCATTGCTTAACTCAAATATTATTATGTTGGTCTCTACTGGTTCTACCTTTTTTATAAATGGTAATTGGTGTAAACTTTTTTCAATTTCCCTTGCCTTTTTATGGTCTTCTTTAAGTCGATCAATATTATGGTCCAATGCATAAAGTCCTGCAGCGGCCAAATAACCTACTTGTCTCATGTTACCCCCAAAAATCTTTCTAATACGAATTGCATTTTTCATTAATCGTTCATCTCCAATAAGTACTGATCCTATGGGACAACCCAATCCTTTGCTCAAGCATACAGAAATAGTATCAAAAACTTCACCATATTGTTTTGGGGTTTCATTTTTTTCGGCCAAGGCATTCCAAATACGAGCACCATCTAGATGCATCCCTAATTCATGATCTTGACAAACTTTCCTTATTTTTAATATCTCGTTAAAATCCCAACAAGATCCTCCACCTTTGTTGGTTGTATTTTCTATTTCTACCAATGAGGTCAAAGCATAATAGTAATCCTTCGGATTAATGGCTTCAATAACCTGTTCAGCCTTAAACATACCTCTGTCTCCATTTATTAAATTACATGAAACACCGCTGTTAAATGAAGCGCCTCCAGATTCATAATTAAAAATATGCGCATACTTATCACAAATTACTTGCTCTCCAGGATTTGTATGAAGTTTAAGAGCTGTTTGGTTTGCCATTGTTCCACTGGGAAAAAAAAGAGCGTGACTCTTACCAAACATTTTTGCAAGTCGTTTCTCCAAAATATTGACTGTTTCATCTTCTCTAAATACGTCATCCCCTACTTTAGCATTCATCATGACTTCTAGCATGTCTTTTGATGGTTTTGTAACCGTATCGCTTCTTAAATCAATTATCATATCAATCTATTTGTTTATAAAACTATAAAATTAAGTAAAGATTTATTTTAACTGCACAGTTTAAATTTTAATTTTGTGAAAAATAACATTATATGATAACATCAGATCAAATTAAAGATCTTATTGAGCGCCTTGGTGCGTTAAGGAGGTATCTTTGACATTGATGCCAAACTCATAGAAATCCAAAACGAAGAGGAAAAAACATTTGATCCAAATTTCTGGAATGATTCCAAAGCAGCGGAAATAATTATGAAAGACATTCGAGTCAAGAAAAAATGGATCAATGATTATAATTCTGCCAAAACGCTTGTTGAAGAATTAGAAATCCTTTACGAATTTAACAAAGAAGGTGAATATTCTGATCAAGAAGTTGAAGACCAATACAATAAAGCCACAACTTTAATTGAAGATGTAGAATTTAGAAACATGCTTTCTGATGATGCAGATAGTTTAAGCGCTGTATTGCAGATTACGGCAGGTGCAGGTGGCACAGAAAGTTGCGACTGGGCTCAAATGCTTATGCGAATGTATCTTATGTATTCTGAAAAGTCTGGATTTAAAGTTAAAGAACTCAACTTTCAGGAAGGTGATGTTGCAGGAATAAAGACTGTTACTTTAGAAATTGAAGGTGATTTTGCCTTTGGTTGGCTAAAAGGTGAAAACGGTGTTCATAGATTGGTTCGTATCTCTCCTTTTGATAGCAATGCAAAGCGACATACTAGTTTTGCATCTGTTTATGTGTATCCGTTGGTTGATGATTCTATTGAAATTGAAATCAATTCTGCAGATATTGAAATTACTACGGCTCGTTCCAGTGGTGCTGGAGGTCAGAATGTGAATAAGGTAGAGACCAAAGTTCAACTGACACACAAACCAACTGGGATTCAAATTTCCTGTTCAGAAACAAGGTCTCAGCATGATAACAGAGCACGTGCTATGCAGATGCTAAAATCTCAATTATATGAGATTGAATTGCAAAAACAACTTTCACAAAGAGATGATATTGAAGCTGGTAAAATGAAAATTGAATGGGGAAGCCAAATACGTAACTATGTTATGCATCCCTACAAATTGGTCAAAGATGTAAGATCTGGTCATGAAACAGGAAATGTAGATGCTGTTATGGATGGAAACATCGAAGCATTTTTAAAAGCGTATCTAATGATGATGGGGCAAAAGACAGAAGATAATCAAACTTTATAATGAGTAAAATTGATAACATAATTTTCGATCTTGGAGGCGTTTTGATCGATTGGAATCCCGAATACGTTTACCTAGATGTGTTCAATGGAGATAGACAGAAAATGAAATGGTTTTTTGATAACATCTGTACACATGATTGGAATGAGAATCAAGATGCTGGTTATCCAATGTCTAAGGCAACCGAAGAACGAGTGGCTCTGTTCCCTGAACACGAGAAACTCATAAGAATGTTCTATGGTCGTTGGGA
>CAYTSL010000166.1:0-4771 GCA_964440415.1 uncultured Flavobacteriaceae bacterium | reverse complement strand
CTAACACCAATTAAAAATGAGTTTCCACATTGTTTTCTGATGCCATCAATTATTTCAATAATAATTCGACTTCTATTTTCTAACGATCCACCATATTTATCCTCTCTTTTATTTATATCCTTGCTTAAAAACTGACAAAGCAAATAACCATGTGCACCATGAACCTCTACACCATCATAGCCAGCTTGTTTTGCACGTTTCGCGGCTTTAATAAAATTATCTCTTACGTTTAAAACCTCCTTGAGAGTCAAGGCTCTGGCATCAAACTCTTCGTTATAAGAAGGGCAAACAGGTTGTTGCTTAATCACCTCTTTTGGTGAGCGCATTCCAGAATGGTGTAATTGTATAACTGCCAAACTACCTTCTTCCTGAATAGATTTACATAATTTCGTGTGACCTTCTATTTGGCTATCGCTAAATATTCCCAATTGACCTAAAAATCCTTTTCCATCTTCTTGAACTTGAGCAGCGCAAGTCATAACTAAACCAAACCCACCTTTTGCTCTCATTAAAAGCCAATTAAATTCAGCTTCAGAAAGTGTACCATCTTCATTGCTTTGTTGGTTGGTTAAAGGCGCCAACATAAACCGATTTTTCATCTGTGCACCACAAGAAAATGTTATGGAGTCGCTTGGTTTTTTCATGAAAATGGGTTACAATCCAAATGCTTCTTTTACTTTGTCAACATAGTCCAGTTTTTCCCAAGTGAACAATTCTACATCTAAAGTAATGCTGTCTCCATAAGGTTGAGTGAATGTTTTACTAACGGTTTCATGCTGTCTTCCCATATGTCCATAAGCAGCGGTTTCGCTATATATGGGGTTGCGTAATTTTAATCGTCTTTCAATGGCAGATGGACGCATATCAAATAGCTTCGTGATTTTTTTGGCTATTTCACCATCAGTCATATTAAAAGGGCAAGTGCCATAGGTGTCTACAAAAATTCCCATTGGTTCAACCACACCAATAGCATAACTCACTTGTACTAAAATTTCGTCGCAAACACCTGCTGCAACCAGGTTTTTAGCTATATGTCGAGTTGCATAAGCAGCACTTCTGTCTACCTTACTTGGGTCTTTTCCAGAAAAAGCTCCCCCACCATGAGCACCTTTACCGCCATAAGTGTCGACAATTATTTTACGTCCTGTTAGTCCACTGTCACCATGTGGTCCACCAATCACAAATTTGCCTGTTGGGTTTATGTGATATTTAATATCATCTGTAAACAGTGCTTTTGTTTGTTTAGGTAATTTTGCAACTACTCTTGGGATTAAAATGTCAACGATATCTTTTCTGATTTTTGCAAGCATTTTTTCATCTGCCGAAAATTCATCATGTTGAGTAGATACAACAATAGAATCTATTCGTTGAGGTACGTTATCATCGCTATACTCAATAGTCACTTGACTTTTGGAATCTGGTCTTAAATAAGAGATGTCTTTGTTTTCTCTGCGTAAATCAGCTAGTTCTTTTAAAATTCTATGCGATAGGTCGAGTGCCAAAGGCATAAAATTTTCTGTTTCGCGAGTTGCATAACCAAACATCATTCCTTGGTCACCTGCTCCTTGTTCTTCTTCCGTACCTCTGTCTACTCCACGGTTTATGTCTTCTGACTGTTCGTGTATTGCAGATAAAACTCCGCAAGAATTGCCATCAAACATGTATTCGCTTTTGGTATACCCAATTTTGTTTATAGTATCGCGTGCAATTTTTTGAACGTCTAAATAGGTATGAGATTTAACTTCACCTGCCAGAATAACTTGTCCGGTTGTAACCAAAGTTTCGCAAGCAACTTTAGAATTGGGATCAAAGGCAAGAAAATTATCAATTAATGCATCACTAATTTGGTCTGCAACTTTATCAGGATGTCCTTCTGAAACACTCTCTGATGTAAATAAATACGACATAAATTAAATTTTAATAAAGATTTGATGAGTGCGAGCTTCAGGAAGTTTAGGTACTGCCTTTAGCATTTTTTTAATCCTGAACTTGTTTCAGGATCTGCCTATCGTAAAACGAGAAACAGAGAGGTTGCAATCAGTCAAATCTTTCCTCTTGTTATGGGCACAAAAGTACATATAATAATATAATAAAAAAACAGAGTTTCAAGATTATCATAAAACAAAAACCACCCAAAGACAGTAAAGCCTTCAGGTGGTTCAAAACTAACTAAAAAATAACTATACTAATGTTCGTTCATTCTAAAGTCAGGGTATGCATCCATACCGTGTTCGTATCCATCAAGTCCTTCAATTTCCTCTTTTTCAGAAACTCGGATTCCGACAGTTTTCTTAAGTATAAATAGTATTACAAATGTCGATGATATGCATATTGCAGCATATGAAAGTACACCAACTAATTGGCTTACAAATTGAGCACCACTAGCTAGTTCACCAAAAAGACCAACAGCTAATGTTCCCCAAATACCACAGATCAAGTGTACAGCAATAGCGCCAACAGGATCGTCTAAACGAATTCTGTCAATTAATGATACTGCAAATACAATAAGGGCTCCTGCTATTCCTCCAATTATAATGGCATCCGTAGGGCTCATTTGGTCAGCTCCAGCTGTAATACCAACAAGACCACCTAAAATACCATTTAAAAACATAGTTAAATCTAAATTTTTAAACATAGCCGATGATACTAAAAATGCAACAACACCTCCTGCAGCGGCAGCTAAACAGGTTGTCACTAAAGTTAATGATGTTAATGCAGGATCAGCAGATAATACAGAACCACCATTAAATCCAAACCAGCCTAACCAAAGAATCAATACACCAGCAGTTGCCATTGGAATACTATGCCCTGGGATAGCGTTTATTTTTCCATCTTTATATTTACCAATACGAGATCCTAGTAGGTAAACAGCAACTATGGCTGCCCAACCACCTACAGAGTGAACTAATGTAGAACCAGCAAAATCATAAAATGGTGTTTCTCTCATTTGTAAAAATCCACCTCCCCATTTCCATGAACCTGCAATTGGATAGATTAATCCCACATAAAGAATTACAAAGATCATAAAAGGAACAATCTTTATTCTCTCTGCCACTGCTCCTGAAACTATAGTAGCAGCTGTAGCAGCAAACATTCCTTGGAACAAGAAATCTGTCCAATAAGTATAGCCTTCATTGTAAGTTAAATCTAACGCTCCTTCAGCTGTTAAAGGTGATTCCAATCCGAATCCTGCGAACCCGAAGAATCCAGATGATCCTTCCGCAAAGCCAGGATACATTAAGTTAAACCCTACTAAAGCATAGAGCAATAGTCCAACAGTGATAATAAATATATTCTTAAATAATACGTTTATAGTGTTCTTTTGTCTCGTCAACCCAATTTCTAAAAATGCAAAACCTAAGTGCATGAAGAAAACGAGAGCTGTACAGATCATCATCCATACATTGTTTGTAGTTAATAATTCCATAATTTCTTAATTTATTTTAATGTTTTACTACCTTTTTCTCCAGTTCTTATCCTGTAACTTTCTATACTGTCTGATACAAAGATCTTTCCATCACCGACCTCACCTGTTGAAGCAGCTTTAAGAATTGCTTTAACTGTAGGTTCTTCAAAATCATCGTTTACAACAATAGATAAGAATCGTCTTTGAATATCACTTGTACTATACGAGATACCTCTGTAAACATGACCTTCTTTTTCATGGCCAACTCCGGTTACATCCCAGTAAGTAAAGAATATAACATCTACTTCATGGAGAGCTTCTTTTACAGCTCCATACTTGGATTTTCTGATAATTGCTTCAATTTTTTTCATAATTAATTTATTTAGTTAGAATGAATATTTATGGTTAGAAAGAATAAATAGCAGCTATAGTAAATGCAGATAAACTTTTTGAATTAGGTCCTGATCCTAATACTGGACTTGCATCTCCATCATAATAAACTTCTTGCGAATTACTATCTAAACGAATTTCTGGCTTGATAATTAAATTCTCTATGGTATAACTACCAGTTAAAGTAATTCCAAATACATCTTGATCATCTATACTAGTATCAGCATCACTCTTCCAATCAAAATACTCGCCTCTTAAACCTAAACCGAATGAATCAGATAAAGCATATTGAGGATATAAAGCAGCTCCTATAAATCCTTCTCCATCATTATCAGCATAAGCTGCATTGATTCCTAAGAAGAAAGCATCTGTTAAATCAAATCCACCAGTATAGTCTATTTCAAATCCTAACACTTCATTATCATCATAATAGAAGTTTAAGAATTGCCCTTTATACCCAACTTGAGCACCTAAAGCATACCCTCCAGTTAAGTTATTGTTAACATCTGTTGGATTCATAAACGCAAGCATTAAGCTAAAGTCTTCAGATAAAGCAAAATCAGCTTTTAAACCAACCATAGAGAAAGGTCCACTTGAAAATAAATAAGACGTACTGTAGTTGAAATTCGCAACTGGAGAAATCACTTCATAACCAAGGTAAGTGTTAAAACGTCCCAGTGTTAATGTAGTACTTTCAGACACATTCCAGTATGCATATAATTGGTTAATGTATAAATCAAGACCATCGCCAGCAGCTTGAGTTCCTCTAGTTCCAAAAGCCAAATCTGCAACCATTCCAGTTTTTTCACCTTCGTAAGCAAAAATAGTGTTTGCCATACCTAAACCAAAACCTGTTTGAGTAGCAAATGAAGTTCCGAAAGATTGCTCAATATTATCTGAAGCTGATAAATATGTTTGGTAATAGGCATCAATACTACCACTAATAGATAGTTTCTTTTCTGTTGCTTCTTCTTG
>CAYTSL010000165.1:0-4772 GCA_964440415.1 uncultured Flavobacteriaceae bacterium | reverse complement strand
CAGATAAAAACTGTTTAACATTTGTAGAGATTGTTTGTGGAACAGGAACATTCGATATGGTTCTATAATCTTTTACAAAAACCAATAATCCATCAGATCGTTTTTTTATTGTTGAAGCCGCAATATTGATATCATTTAAATCATCTTGTTCAAAATTCGCCAAGTCTAACAACTCACCCGTATCATTTTCAGTAATTGATTTAATAGTTGCAGCTAATGAACTTACAGGGGTAAAGGAGTTTAGCATCTCATGGGCCAAAATACGAATAACATTATGCCATGCTTCAATTTCTTTTTGTTCTATTTCAGATTTTATGTCTTGGAAAGTGATAATAAGATAAGGTGCATTTAGTAATTGTAATTCAATTACTTCTAATGACAACTGTTTATGTTCAATTTCATCTCCAAGATCAATTAAAACTTTACCTCCATTTGCTATTTTTTTAATATTCTCAACAAGCCATGGCATTTGATTCGCCATTCGATGCCAGTATTTGTGCTCTGGTTGTTTAAGAATATCTGTTGCTGCTTTGTTTAAAAACAGTATTTCTTCATTAGAATGATCATTAAAAAGGTCGTCTTTTTTTATAGAGATTATGCCAAGATTTACATGCTCCAAAATGTATTTAAAATACTTATATTGAGCTTCTTTCTCAATTTTATTTCGTTTAAAAAGTTTAATTATTAAATTAAAATCTTCAAATACTTTAGCAAAAGAATCTCCTTTTTTCGAAGGTGAAAAATAAACTGAAAAATCTTCATTTTTTAAGGCGTCTAAGAATTTGACTAATGAATAATTAGTGTTGTTAACATAACGTATTAAAAAAATTACCTGAAGCATGATAAGAATACCAATTCCTAAAGAACTAAACCATAAATTTTTAATTATAAAGTATGAAAACAAGACACAGAAAAGTAAGATAATTGAAATGCGCGATGCTACTTGTATTGTAAATAGTTTGATCAAAATATTAAATTATAAGTTAAATTTTTCTAACCGTCTATAAAGTGCTGCTCTGGTAAGGCCTAAATCTTTAGCTGCTTTTGAGATATTCCCTTCATACTTGTCTAAAGCTTTTTTTACAAGTATTTTTTCTATATCCATCAAATTTAAATTATCAAATTCCATAGCACTATTAGCAGAACTAACTGGAATAGTTGATAGATTAAAATCAGAAGCATTTATTTCATGACCATCGGACATAATAACACCTCTTTCTATGGTATGTTGAATTTCTCTTACATTTCCTGGCCAGTTATGAGATTTTAGAACTTCTATTGCTTCATTTGTAATTTTTAAGTGAGACTTATGGTATTTATCTTTAAATACATTTAAATAATAGTTTACAAAATCCAAGACATCTTCAGGTCTTTGTCTCAAAGAAGGAATTTCAATTTCAACAGTATTAATTCTAAACAAAAGATCTTGTCTAAATTTACCGTCTGCAACCCATTGATTAAGAGGCGCATTTGTTGCGAATAAAAGTCTGGCGTTAAAAGGGCGTTCAATGCTTTCTCCTAATCTTGACACTTTTTTATCTTGTAAAACTGTTAATAACTTAGATTGAAGGTTATATGGCAGATTTCCAATTTCGTCTAAAAATATAGTTCCATTCTCAGCCATTTCAAATCTTCCTGGTTTGTCTTCATGAGCATCTGTAAAAGAGCCTTTTTTGTGTCCAAAAAGCTCACTTTCAAATAAATTTTCTGATAACGACCCTAAATCTACATGAATAAAAGGGCCCTTGGACCTATCAGAGCGTTTATGAATTTCTCTGGCTAAATGTTGCTTTCCAGTACCATTTTCACCGAGAATAAGAATGCTGGCATCTGTAGCACTAACCTTGTCAATCGTATTCATTACATCTTGCATTGCTTCTGAATTCCCTATAACTGGACCAAATTTTTGATCACTATTTTTTAGCAAAGCTTCATTAGTATGCTCCAAAATAGAGATTTTATGATTGGATATACTCAATTCTAATCCAGCATGAATTGTTGCCAAAAACTTCTCATTGGACCAAGGTTTTAAAATAAAATCAAAAGCTCCATTTTTAATCGCGTTAACCGCTAATTCTACTTCACCGTAAGCAGTCATTAAAATAACAATCATACTCTCATTAATGTTTAAAATATGTTTAAGCCAGTATATGCCTTCCTTTCCGTCATTAAACCCAATTCTGTAATTCATATCCAATACAATTACATCGATATTTTTTGTAGATATGAGTTGGTTAATCTCTTTTGGGCTGGATTTAGTAATGACAGTTGTGTAATGTTTTTTTAGTAATAATTTGGCGGATAAGAGAACATCTTCGTCGTCATCAATAATTAATATCGTGGCCTTTGTTTTTGACATGATAGATACTTTACTAAGAATTATACTAATGTACAAAATGTTCAATAATGAACAATCTAATGTTCGAAAACGAACACTTTATTTTTATCATATAAATCATAAAAGGCTGATAGTTAGTAATATAGCATTTAGTTATTTTTTGGCACGAGCATTGAACAAGGGTATAACAAATATATGAATCAATTAAAAACAGAAATCATGAGAACATTAAACAACAATCAAATCACAAGTAAATTACCTAATAGTAATAGTTATAATTGGAACACTAAAAGACGCTTTAGATAAGCACTTAAGAATACGACAATCATTAATCAACTAAAACAGAGATCATGAGAACTTTAAACAACAATCAAATCACAAGTAAATTACCAAGCAGTAATAGTTATAATTGGAACAGTAAAAGACGCTTTAAATCATAAGCACTTAAAAATCAAAAACAATCATCAATCAATTAAAATCAAAAATCATGAGAACTTTAAACACCAATCAAATTACGAGCAAATCCCCAAATGCAAATAGCTACAAATGGAACACTAAAAGACGTTTCAGATAAGTAAGTTTATTAGCGAACAAAAACAACCGCAAATTAAAAATTAGAAAACATGAGAGCTACTAATAAAATTCTAAAAAACATAAGTGGCATTGTACAGGAGGAATTATTTATGGATAGATACATTCTACGATTTAGTAACTCGCAAGAGGCCATTTGGAAAGGAAAAAAACATTTTATGCTTTGAAAAGCTTAATTAATATTTCAAATAATTTAGAATAGTACAATACAATGATTTCAATACTTATAACAATCGTAAATTTTATAATAGATCAACTCATTTATTTCTTGTTTTAGAATTACGTGAGTTGATCTATTAATCAGGCAATATTTTTGTAATGAAACAAATAGGAATGGATAAAAGAATTGAGAAAAAGAAATGGAGCCAAAAAAAGATACTGTATCTAGCCGGAATAGGGTTGTTTATAATTCTTTCCTTTTTTGGATTTCAAGCCTTGAATAAAAAATCTTATAAAGTAGATGCTTCAAAAATTTCGGTAAAGAAAGTTATTGAAGGAAATTTTCAAGATGTTATTTTAATAGATGGTGATGTTGAACCTATTAATCTTGTTTTGGTTAACACCCTAGAAGGAGGAACAGTCGAAGAGATATTTGCTGAAGATGGTGTTTTGGTAGAAAAAGGAACCCCTTTGTTAAAGCTAGGCAATCCAGGGGTTGTTTTAGGTTATATGAATCAAGAAACAGCGATAGTAGAGCAAATTAATAATTTAAGGAGTTTGAAATTATCTTTAGAAAAGGATCAAAGAGATCTTTCGGAATCACTTATTGATAGCGAAAATATACTTGCTGATGTAGAGCGAACATTTAAAGTTGACTCAGTTCTATATTCAAAAAATATTATTGCCAAGAACGCTTATACAAATGTTAAAGAGTCTTATGAATATCGTCAGGAAAAGCACGACTTTAGGAATAAGAATTTGACTAAAAGTGCACAAGATAATAAGATTCAAATTCAACAAATTAATACTTCAATTGCTCTTATGCAGCGCAATTTAAATTTGATTCATGAAAACATTGAAAAAATGTTAGTTAGAGCACCTGTTACAGGAATGTTATCTTCTTTCGATCCTGTAATTGGAGAATCTTATTCTAGAAATCAAACTGTGGCAAAAATAGACGTACAATCTGGTTTTAAAATAAAGGGTCAGGTTGACGAATATTATTTAAGCACAGTGAAATCTGGTCAATTAGCACGTTTTTCTTTTGACGGAGAACTAATAGATCTTAAAGTAAAAAAGGTACTTCCAGAAGTAATTAATAGACGGTTTGAAATAGAATTGTTATTTGTTAATGAACCTCCTAAGTCTGTAACGATTGGACAGTCATTACAAGTTAGATTGGAGCTATCTAAAGCACAAAAATCGTTATTAATTCCAAGAGGTAGCTATTTTCAGTCATCTGGTGGACAATATGTTTATGTTTTGAATGGGAAAGGTGAAGCTCACAAACGCTATATAAAATTAGGAAATCAAAACCCGAGTTATTATCAAGTATTAGAAGGATTAAGTGAAGGTGAAGAATTTATAACATCATCCTATGATCAATTTAAAAATTATGAATCAATCAAATTAAATTAAATACTAAAAACATGATCAAATTAAACAAACTTACGAAAGTATACCGAACGGATGAAGTAGAATCTACTGCATTGAATGAAGTGTCATTCGAAATAGAAAAAGGAGAATTTGTTTCTGTAATGGGACCTTCAGGATGCGGAAAATCTACCTTATTAAATATTTTAGGTATGTTAGATAAACCAGAAAGCGGTAGTTATGAATTTCAAGGACAAGAAGTAAGTAAACTTAACGAAAAAGGACGAACATTAGTTCGTAAAAATAATAT
>CAYTSL010000164.1:0-4803 GCA_964440415.1 uncultured Flavobacteriaceae bacterium | reverse complement strand
ATAAAACTCATCTTTCAAGATTCCATTTACACGTTCTGCCATAGCATTTTCGTAAGTAGGCTTTTACCAGCAATTAATTTTATACGGTGTTGTGCGCAGACTTTTTCTCATTTTAATTGATTTTCTACTGTTTTTTCCAGTTCACTTTGTTTAAAATCAAACCACGATTGGCGAAAATCAGAATGGTCGATTTTATGCTTAAAATTCTGAAACGGTTTTTTATTTAGTAATAGGTCTTGTAATTCCGACTTAAAATCATGGTCGTTCAATTGCTCGACAAATCGTTCCATTATTTTAAACGATTCGAAACTTTCAAGCACCTCAATTTTTATAAAATCTGATTTTCGTTTATTTATCTTTTCCAAATCCGCTTGAAAAACCTCTTTAAATTCTTCTTCGTCCGATATTTGTGAGAAATTTGGAATTGCTATAATTTCATTGGTTTTTAAATTGTAATAGCAGTCATTTCCACAATCCAATTCTTGTGCAATTTCTCTAATTATATTTTGTTTTGAATTATCCATAAAAGCAGCCGTGTTTATCCTCTTTTATGATTTCTATGATTTTTCCTAAATGCGTAGATTCAGGAAATGGTTCATAAAGTTCCCATTTTCCGCTTGCTCGCATCCAATATAAATTCCATTCTTTTCTTGATTTATAATGTCGAATTTTCGCAAAATCAATTTGTTGCATCTTTTTTGGGTCGTTCCATTCAGGTCGGATTTCAAATAGGATTACAACTTTTCCGTCATATGAATATCCAATATCGACTTGTGCACGAATTTCGGGATTTCCTGAGCGTAATGATTCCACGTATTTTTTTATTGTGGATTCATTTATGTCAATCGTTTTATTTGTCATTTAGTTACGATTTTTTAGCTTGCGCACAACGGTCTCGGTTCGTATGTTTGTAAAGCCTAATAATTAAGCTATAAATATATACATTTAAAGAATGTATAACAAAACCAAGATAGAAGGGATAGAGAGGTTCGGCTAGATACATAAAAATGATATCGCATCATAGAGATTCCACCCTTCTATAATTTTCTTAGAACTTGAACAGTACCTGGGTTCAGACATAAAAGAGACCGTATCAAAAACGAGCAAAAGTGATAAAGGGAATTATGGTTATAATCTTATAGATATGAAAGAAACAAAAGTATTAAAACAAGCCCTTGGGATTGATGTTTCAAAAGATAGTTTGTCTTATTGTTTAGGGATTTTAAAAAGTGATATGGATAAAGAATTCATCCAAGGGAAAGAGGTGTCAAACGATAGAAAAGGATTTAGGGAATTAGAAAAATGGATAAAGACATTAGGTTGTAATAAAGTATTACCAGTTATTGTTATGGAAGCTACCGGTGTTTATCATGAAGAGATAGCTAATTATTTATACAGCCAAGGATATAAGGTTTGTATCATCCAATCAGGCGGAGTAAAGAAGTATGCACAAAGTTTAGATCAACGCTCCAAAACAGATGCTTTAGACAGTAAAATGTTATCTATGTTAGGATGTGAACGTAAGTTAAATCCATGGACTCCACCAAGTGAAACATTACAGGAGTTAAAATATTTAAGTAGAGAACGGTCTAGATTAGTAAAAGAGAGGAGCATAGAAAAGAATCAATATCATGCGATGAATGCATCTTTTTATGAATATACTAAAGCGATAAAAAGGTATACAACATTACACCAGTTGAATTAAAAGATATACTACAAACTACTAAAATTGGCAGAAACGATCGTGTCACTATTAAACATGTAATGAGTGGAGAAAATAAGACGCTCAAATACAAGCAGGCAGAACCATTGATTGCTAAAGGGGACTGGGTTTTGATAGATGAATAAATATCTGAACAAATTTGAAGAATACTATGAATCCAGATATCATTCGATGTCAGGATTTTTTATTGCATAACAATAGTACTATACTTTGCATTAATTACAATAGTTTTATTGCTACTTAAATTACCTGTTGAAAAGGAAGAAGAGTTGTCATTAGTAGTTTTCTTTGGGTGCTTAAAACGAGTTCTATTACCTTGATATTGTAAATTGTAATCTGTTTTTGGAAGCTTGATATTAGCATCACTATTTTCCAATACAATATTTAAGTTATTAAAAGAATCTAGAATATTATGAATAATTAAATCTCCAAAACTTCCATTAATAATCGAGTTTCCCGATAAATAATCAATATTGATATTTGATGAATTGGAATGTAGTGCTAAAGTTTTTACATTCTTTAACAAAGCATCTTCAACATAATTTAGTCTTAATTCACCAGCATCCCAGTTGTAAACCAAAACCGGTGAATAAGAGGCACTGATGGAAGTGTTACTTCCATCAACGCGTTCTGCTATTAAACTTGCATGTGATAAATCTGCCTTAAGATTATGTATAACTGATGCGAATTTTAGTTCTCCATGTCTAACATTAACTTTTAGCTTCGTATCCTTAGGCATTTTTATCCTGATTGTTCTTTTTACTTTATTGTTATTACTTTCAAATTTCTCAAAGCGCTTTTCAAGTTCTTCTTCTTTACCTTGCCACTCTTTTTCAAATTCTTTCATGCGCTCCTCAATAACCTTACCTTTTTCCTCCCATTCCTTTTCAAATTTTTCTCCAAACTTTTCTCCAAACTTTTCTCCCCAAGCTTCCATTTCTTTAGCCCATTTGCTGTCAAATTTTTTGCTGTAATCTTCACCCCATTTTTCCATGTCTTTTCCAAACTTCTCACCAAATTTTTCACCGAATTCTCCGCCAAAGTTTTCTCCCCATTTTTCCATACGTACAGAATAGGCATCCCAATCTACTTTTGAAAACTCTCTTGCCCATTTTTTCATATCTACTTTGTATCCTTTACCATACTTATCTTCATACTCCTGACTCCATTTTTCCAAATAAGGTTCTCCTTCTTTTTTGTATTTATCAACATCAAATTTAACATTATGAACACCATCTGGTAATTCAGGAAGCTGTGGTAATTCCGGTATCTCTGGCATTTCTATATTCATTTCAGGTATCTCTGGCATCTCTGGCATCTCTGGCATTTCAGGGATGTTTATATCGAGATCATTCAATATATTCAATGCTTCCAAACCACTGAAATCAAAGTCAAAATTCCAAGCACCTCCAAATCCTCCACTAGTTTCAATAGAAACATCGGCTCCAGAACCTTCCACATCAACATCCCAAGTTTCTATTATTTCTTTTAAATCTTGTTTAGATAATTCGTTACTCTCTATAAATGCTTCCACTTGAATTTCGTTATTATTCCAAGTTTCAATTTCAATATTGGTATGGTTGGTATCCAGTTGCAAAGTAACATCCTTGTTAGCTTTAACAGTCTTAGACAACTTTTCAAGCTTTTGTTGAGCTGTTAAACTAATTACGCATAATAATGCGAGTGTTAGTGTTATAAATTTATACTGTTTCATTTTTTGATTTTTTGTGTAATTAAACTTGAGTTTCTTCAAGTTCATTAGTTTCATTATTAAGTTCGTTTAATTTTTCTTTAAGACGATACAATAGATTTAACCTAAGTTTTAAATTATCAATTAAAGCATTAACCGTCAATTCTGTAGGCCCAGATTGAGTTAACTCATCTGCAAGTACACCATATTCTCTATTAAGCTCTTCTAATCGATCTAAATAGCCATCAAAAAGTTCTTTATTATCTGGTGTTACTTTCATTTTAGATAATTCTAAATTGATGTTTGCCAAATAATAATCTTCCACTTTTTTTAATTGTGGTGATAATTTTCCTAATGGTGACTCAGAAGTATCATCAGTACTTACTTGCTCTGTTTCTTTAGGTAATACATTATCAGTCCTTATAAATTGAGTAGCTCCAAAACCAAGTCCTATTAGGATAACCACACTTGCAGCAATGTTTAAAAACGAAAATAATGGTTTGGATTTTTGTTCTGGGAGCACTGAATCCAGCTTATCAAGAAATCGGGCTTCATGACCTTTAGGCATTTTTTGTCTGCTCATCTTTGGTTCTTCCTTAAATAGTTTTCTAATATCTTGTGCCATTTTGTGTGACTGTTAATAGTTCTTTTAATTTTGTTTTACCTCTTGATAATTGCGTTCTTGATGCAACTCCTGTTATGTTTAAAATTTCTGCTATTTCTTGATGATCATAGCCTTCAATTAAATATAACATGACAACATACTGATACTTATCTGGTAATTTTTGGATTGCTTCTTTTACTTCATCTAAAGTAATAGCATCGTCTACCAACCATTCGTCTTCATAATTATTATCGATTACTTTTAGGTGCACCTCATCCAATTCCAACATTTGCTGTTTTTTAGATTTAAGTAAATCAATACTTTTATTAATGACGATACGTTTTAACCAAGCTCCAAAAGTAACTTCTGCTTTGTACTGATGCAATTTTTCAAATGCTTTAATGAAGGCTTCTTGAACGATATCTTCAGCTTCCATAGAATCCTTTACAAATCGCATAGCTACTACATACATACCATCACAGTACTGATTGTATAATTGTAATTGAGCAATACGATTGTTCTGCTTGCACTTTTCAATAATGTCTACTTGAAACATTCTTGTTTTTACTTTTGGTTATTGGTTGAGTTCGTAATAAAGACGACACAATTATTGGAGTGTTGCAAAATTTACTATTTTTTTTGAGAAAAAGATGAAATACCTAATATTTATGGACGTCTTGTCCAAAATAGAGAAGCCGGCAATACACAAAATTCACAGCAAGTCATTGGGTTCTGTCGCATCTGTCAAATTTCATCAGGTCTAACGAGTAAACTAAAAATAAAAAC
>CAYTSL010000163.1:0-4854 GCA_964440415.1 uncultured Flavobacteriaceae bacterium | reverse complement strand
AAGTATTGGAAAAAATTAAAAAGAACTCTCCAGAAGAAATTCAACAGCAAATGTCTGATAATATTCAATGGATTAAGGGTGCTCAAGAAAATAAATTAGTTGTTGGCTCACAAGCCAGAATACTTTATGCAGATGCCGAAGGACGCACAAAAATAGCCAAGGCCTTTAATGATGCTATAGCGAAAGGAGACATTGGTTATGTTGTTTTAGGACGCGATCATCATGATGTATCTGGAACCGATTCACCTTACCGAGAAACCAGTAATATTTACGACGGATCTCAATTTACTGCAGATATGGCCATTCAAAATGTCATTGGAGATAGCTTTAGAGGAGCCACTTGGGTGAGCATTCACAATGGTGGAGGCGTAGGTTGGGGAGAAGTAATAAATGGCGGATTTGGTATGGTTCTTGATGGTACTAAAGAAGCTGAAAAGCGTTTAAAATCAATGCTATATTGGGATGTCAACAATGGAATTGCAAGACGAAGTTGGGCAAGAAATAAAGAAGCTGTATTTGCTATTAAACGCGCTATGAAAAGTGAACCCAACCTAAAAGTAACTCTACCAAATGAAGTAGATGACAAATTATTAGACTCGTTATAACCATAAAAAAAATACGATTATGAAAAGAATAATTAAAATTTTACCAATTTTTCTGTTTGCTGCAGTTCTTACCTCCTGTAGTCCAGTTAGAGTTGCATCAGATTATGAAAAAAATGCAAATTTTAATGAATTTAAAACCTTTGCATTCTTTAAACCAAGTATCGATAAGGCAGAGATTAATGATATTGATAAACGTCGTATACTTCGTGCCATAGAATCGGAATTATTATCTAAAGGATTTACAAAATCCGAAAACCCTGATCTATTAGTTAGCATCTTCACTAAATCAAACCAACGTGTTGATGTCTATAATAATCATTGGGGTTATGGAGCTTGGGGCTGGGGAGGATATGGACCTGGTTGGGGTTATGGATGGAACCAACAACCTATGGTATCTGTTAAAACTGAAGGAGTCCTTTATATTGATCTAATTAACGCCCAAAAGAAAGAGCTTATTTGGCAAGGACAAGGAACTGGCTATTTAACAAGAAATACAGAACGTAAAGAAGAACGAATCAAAGAATTTGCAAATAAAATTTTGGAACAATTCCCTCCGGGAACCAATTAAAAAGAAACATAAAAAAACCCTTAATTGTTTTACTCATTAAGGGTTTTTTGTTTAATAAAATTATGGAATACTACTTTTTGCTTTTAATTGAAGCTTGCGCTGACGCAATTCTTGCAATAGGGACTCTATAAGGAGAACAACTCACGTAATTCATTCCTGTTTTATAACAGAATTCTACAGAACTAGGTTCGCCACCATGTTCGCCACAAATACCAACTTTTAAATTTGGTTTTGTTTGTCTACCTTTTTCTGTTCCCATTTGTACTAATTGTCCAACACCTTCTTGGTCTAATACTTCAAAAGGATCTACTTTTAAAATTCCTTTTTCAATATAGATAGGTAAGAATTTACCAGCATCATCACGTGAATAACCAAATGCCATTTGAGTTAAATCATTAGTACCAAAAGAAAAGAATTCAGCACGAGTTGCAATTAGATCAGCGGTTAATGCCGCACGAGGAATCTCGATCATTGTTCCAACCAAGTAATCAATCTTATCATTTCTTTCTTCAAAAACTTCATTAGCTGTTTCTCTAATAATTTCTTCCTGCAATTCAAATTCTTTTAATGTACCTATAAGTGGAACCATTATTTCTGGTTTAGCTTCAATACCTTTTTCTTTTAAGTTCATTGCAGCTTCAATAATTGCTCTTGCCTGCATTTCGGTTATTTCAGGATACGTATTTCCTAATCTACAACCTCTATGACCAAGCATTGGGTTAAACTCTTCTAATTCAGCTATTTTACTTTTAACAGCACTTAAGGAAATATGCATGTCTTCCGCCAATTCTTTTTGTAAACCTAACTGATGAGGAACAAACTCATGTAAAGGTGGATCCAATAATCGAATTGTTACAGGTAAGCCTTCCATAGCTTCAAAAATTCCTTCAAAATCTTCGCGTTGCATTGGTAAAAGTTGTCTCAATGCACGTCTACGACCTTTAACAGTATCAGCAAGTATCATCTCTCGCATGGCTTTAATTCTATCCACCTCGAAGAACATATGTTCAGTTCTTGTTAAACCAATACCTTGAGCACCAAAACTTCGAGCAACTCTTGCATCCTTTGGTGAGTCTGCATTTGTACGAACCTGCATAGTTGCAAATTTGTCTGATAGTTTCATGATTTCAGCAAATTCACCACTTAATTCTGGTTCAATGGTTGCAACTTTACCTTCAAAAATATTACCTGTAGAACCATTTAATGATATCCAATCACCTTCAACATATTCGTGACCGTCAACGGTAAGGGTTCTTTTCTTATAATCAATTTTTAAGGCTCCGGCTCCAGATACACAACATTTACCCATTCCACGTGCCACAACAGCTGCGTGAGATGTCATACCTCCACGAGCGGTTAATATACCTTTTGCAAGATTCATTCCCTCGAGATCTTCAGGAGATGTTTCCATACGAACTAATATAGTGTTTTTGAACTTTGTAGCTTCATCAGCAAAGAATACTATTTTACCTGTTGCCGCTCCAGGAGAAGCGGGTAATCCTTGTGCAATTACATGAGCAGTTTTGATTGCTTTTGGATCAAAAACAGGATGTAACAATTCATCTAATTTATTTGGTTCTATTCGTAGTAAAGCTTCTTCATCATTAATCATTTTCTCTGACAATAAATCCATGGCAATTTTAACCATAGCCGAACCTGTACGTTTTCCATTACGTGTTTGCAATATCCAAAGTTTACCTTCTTGAATAGTAAACTCCATATCTTGCATATCTCTATAGTGCTTTTCTAATTTATTTTGATAACCATCAAGTTCTTTATAAATTTCTGGCATTAATTCTTCTAATGAAGGATAATGTTCAACTCTATCTTCTTCTTCAACTTGTGCTAATACTGCCCAACGTTGAGAACCTATTTTTGTAATTTGCTGAGGAGTTCTTACACCTGCTACAACATCTTCTCCTTGTGCATCAATTAAGTATTCACCATTGAAAATATTTTCTCCAGTTCCAGCATCTCTAGTAAAACAAACTCCAGTTCCTGAATCGTCTCCCATATTACCATAGACCATGGCTTGAACATTTACTGCAGTTCCCCAATCAGCTGGATAACCATGCATATTTCTATAATAAACCGCTCGATTTCCATTCCAGCTATTGAACACGGCTACAACAGCACCCCAAAGCTGATCCCAAGGATCTATAGGGAAATCATGTCCTGTACGTTTTTTTACAGCTTCTTTAAAGTCATAAACCAAATCTTGAAGGTCCTGGATTGTGAACTGTGTATCCATCTCTATTTCTCTTTTATGTTTAAGAGCTTCCATTATTTCTTCAAATGGATCAATATCCTCTTTAGATTCTGGTTTCATACCCAAAACAACACCACCATACATTTGAATAAAACGACGGTAAGAATCCCAAGCAAAACGTTCATTACCAGTCTTTTTTGCAATACCTAAAACAACATCGTCGTTTAAACCTAAGTTTAAAACTGTATCCATCATTCCTGGCATTGAAACACGTGCACCAGAACGAACAGATATTAATAATGGGTTTTCTTTATCACCAAATTTGGTTCCCATTATGTTTTCAATGTTCTCAATAGCTTGTTCAACTTCATCCTTGATCATTCCTACAAGGGTATCTTGCCCTAGTTCATTATATTCAGTACAAGCTTCTGTAGTAATTGTGAATCCCGGAGGCACAGGAATTCCAATTAAACTCATTTCAGCTAAATTAGCTCCTTTACCTCCTAAAAGGTTTTTCATTTTACTGTTACCATCAGCACTTTTATTACCGAATTTGTAAACTCTAGTTTTGACTTCTTGTAGCGTCTCCATAATTTAATTTTTATATAAGTATCCTTTTTATAAATGAAAAATAATGGAACAAAATTACTGACTATATCTGTTTAGTAGAATGATATATGTCATGTTAAATTGAAACAATTGTTACAAAAAAGTTAAACTTTTACGTCTCCTATTATCTTGTTTCAATAATTTTGAACTATAATTTGTAAATTTACTTCATACTGCAAATATAATTATGGAGCTTAAGAATATAGAATCAAACGAAATATTAAATAGGTTACCAAAACATTTACGCCAGTTTATAAAACCACAGAAATATGATGATTATTCAGCTATTGATCAAGCTGTCTGGCGATATGTCATGCGTAAAAATGTAGATTATTTAAGCCATGTTGCGCATGAATCATATCTGGAAGGTTTAGAACTAACCGGAATTTCCATTGATAACATTCCCAACATGTACGGGATGAACCGAATTTTAAAAGAAATTGGTTGGGCCGCAGTTGCTGTTGATGGTTTTATACCACCAAATGCTTTTATGGAATTTCAAGCTTATAATGTATTGGTAATTGCCAGTGATATTCGGCAGTTAGAACATATAGAGTATACACCTGCTCCAGATATCATTCACGAAGGTGCTGGTCATGCACCAATTATTGCCAATCCAGAATATGCGGAATATTTAAGACGTTTTGGGGAAGTAGGATGTAAAGCTATTTCATCTGCAAAAGACTATGAATTGTATGAAGCGGTTCGATATTTATCTATTATAAAAGAAGCTCCTAATACACTTCAAAAAGAAATCACAAAGGCAGAAAAACAGGTTGAACATTTGCAAAAGAACATGGGAGAACCGAGTGAAATGGCTTTGATAAGAAATTTACATTGGTGGACTGTAGAATATGGTTTGA
>CAYTSL010000162.1:0-4856 GCA_964440415.1 uncultured Flavobacteriaceae bacterium | reverse complement strand
TAAAATGAAAGAAAAACAAACTAGAAGTGGTTTAAGATTGTTACTAACATTTGACAACATTACAACAATCGAAAAAGCTTTGAATTCTCTTCAAAAAATAAATACTTTTTAATGGAATATTTTAGAATCATAGACAAACAAGTTTCTCAAGAATTAATTCAAGAAAAGATTAATCCTAAAAGTGTTGAAAACTTTACAGAATCTATGATGTTTCTTGAAGACCACAAAAACTATTTTAAAGGACTAACTCTTTGGGGAGAATTTGTAATTAGTTACAATAAAATTAATGGTGGAGTTCGCTTTACTTTAGTCGATTGTCCCAATGCACTTTCTTGGACCATAACAACAGGTTTTTCTCCAGAACGACAAAAAATAGTGATTCACGCCACTATTAACAGAACTCAAAAACCGGAAGAATTTGTAGAAGAAATTATTGAGTTTTTAGACGAATGGGAAACAGGAATTAAATCAAACTTTTAATTACAAACTGGTTTTAGAATATTGATTACTTTTGAATTCTAAAAACAACAAAATCCATTTGATTATTAAATCAATTTTGGCTTAATTATTGTTTTATCAAAGTAAAAATCATAGAAATGACTAAAAAGTTACTTTTTTTATTAGCTTTATTTCCGAGCATCTTATTAGCTCAACATAGCATAAAAGGTACATTTACTCCACCAGAAGAATATAAGTGGATCATACTTTACAAAGTCACGCCAACCACCTCAATTTATGTTGAAAATGCTGAAATAGGAGAAGATGGAAGTTTTGAAATCGTATTAGATTCCGCCATTACGAAAGGAGTTTACAGAATAGTGTATGCAGTACCTCAAGAGGAATTCAACTTTGATATAATCTATGATGCAAAGGAAACTATTGAGCTTAATTTCAGCCAGGAAAAAGGTGTTGAGTTTATAAATTCTAATGAGAATAAATTATTGACATCTTATGCCAAGAGTATGATGATGGTTAATGAAACCATCAATAGTTTTTACATGAAAAACAGCAAAGATGAAGATTCTTTTAATAGTATATTCAATACGTTAAATGAAGCTCAAAAAAGTTTTGAAGAAGCTTCCTCAGGTACAATTGCTTCACATTTCATTAAAGCTAACTTACCTTATATACCCAGTAATTACGAAGATGTTAAAACGTACTCCAAAAATTTAAGAAACAACTACTTAAGACATGTTGATTTTAATGACCCTATTCTACAGAGTTCAGAATTCTTAATTGAAAGAATGCTAGGTTTTGTTTTTGGAATGACCTCTAATCCAGATGATATAGATACTTTTAAAACAAATGTTGATGATATCGCATATGCAATTAAAACAACTCATTTATCCTATCAAAAAACGTTACTGGAAATTTTATGGAACCAGTTTGTTGATATTGAAAATGAAACTATGGCAAACTATGTAGCTTCTAATTATTTGTTGCCAATTTCTTTAGAACTTAAGGATGAAGAGTTAACTAGTAAATTAGTCGTATTTAAGAATATATCTATAAATTCTTTAGCTCCTGATTTTTCTGTAGACATTTTAAATGGAAATGGTAAAGAGGCTATTAAAAAAATAAGCGAACTAGATATTGCTGAACGTTATGTGATAATATTTTGGAGTAGTTCCTGCGCTCATTGCCTAGAAGAATTACCAGAATTAAAAAAACTTAAAAACAGCCTTAAAACAGGTGACACAGAAGTAATTGCTATAGGATTAGAAGATGAACCATACAATTGGAACAATGAGATTTTGTACTATCCTGAATTTATCCATGTGTATGGTGAAGGTAAATGGGACAATCCTATTGGTGACAGCTATGGTGTAACTGCTACTCCAACTTATTTTGTTTTAAATAAGAACAAGCAAATCATAGCAAAGCCTTATGATTTTGAGGTTTTGAAAGAGTACATGGATAAAAACATTATTAAAATAGAAAAGCCAAAAGAAGATAAAAAAGAATCTGAAACTAAAGAGGAATCTAATAAAGAAGATTAATTTTTTTTGTCATTCCGCACTTGATGCGGAATCCATTAATTATTAAGTAGATCCTGAAACAAGTTCAGGATGACATAACCGTCAAAAATGATAAAAAGCATTTTCCAAATGCTCAATATCATAAGCCTTTCCCTTTTTTACGATTGCAATAATATCAAAACGTACTTCAACATCTAATCCATTAACTGTTACATATTCATCAACAGCCTTTACCAAGCGTTGAATTTGTTTAGGTTTCACAAAGTCTTGTGGATTTCCAAAATCGGTTGTAGAGCGTGTTTTTACTTCAATAATGGCTAAAGTGTCTTCCTTCTTGGCTATAATATCAACTTCAGCCTTATCAAACCTGTAATTGCGTTCAATGATCTCATATCTATGCTTTAATAGATAATTCACAGCTAATTGCTCACCTTTTTTACCAAGTTCGTTGTGTTGTGCCATATTTATTCAAATGTAACTGAACACGTCTTACTTTCAACTTTCAACTCAAGTCCTCTACCCAGAATCAAGACTCTATTATCATCAATATGTCCAGCTGGAAAATTAAAACAAATTGGAATATCATACTTATTACAAACATCAAAAACGATCTCTTTAGCGGTTTTGCCAAAAGGAATGATATTGTCGTTCATATCACTCATACTTCCAACGATCAACCCTTTTAAATTATTAAAATATCCGTTGCGCTTAAGGTTTTGCATCATCCTATCTATATGATATAAGTATTCATCCAAATCTTCAAGAAACAAAATTTTTCCATCTGTATTAATTGTAGTTTCAGAACCTAATAAACTATACAACATGCTTAAATTCCCTCCAACTAATTTACCTTTTGCAATTCCTAATTTGTTTAGTTTGTCAGAATTAATTGAATAGCTCAAATTATCGCCAAATAAAACTTTTTTTAAACTTTTTAACGCTTCAGGGGGGTTTTTTGATAAATCAATTGGCATGGTTGCGTGCAGAGTTTCAAACCCTAAATTATGAATATGATTATGCAGTACAGTTACGTCACTATAGCCTATAATCCATTTAGGATTCTTTTTAAAGTTCGAAAAATTCAAAGCATCAATTATCCTAACCGTACCATAACCACCACGAGCACACCAAATAGCCTTAACCTTATCATCATCCAACATCACTTGAAAATCTTTTATTCGCTCCTCATCACTTCCTGCAAATTGGTTGTTTTCTAAACCAATCGTTTTACCAATTTTCACTTTTAAATTCCAGCTTTCAAATAATTTTATGGCAGGTTTGATCTCTTTCAAAGAAATTTTTCTAGCTGTAGAAACTATAGCAACTGTGTCTTTTTTCTCTAAATATTTTGGCGAAATCATACGGTTTATTTCGGAATAACAAAATACATAATTTCTCAATAGGTTTCTGTATTTTTGCTTCTTAATAAATCCAATTGATGAATACACCAAAAAGATATACAATTACTGCAGCATTGCCATATACCAACGGCCCAATTCATATTGGACATTTAGCTGGAGTGTATGTTCCTGCAGATATTTATGCTCGCTATTTACGTTTAACAGGTAAGGATGTTGCCTTTATTTGTGGTAGTGACGAACATGGTGTTCCAATTACAATAAAAGCAAAAAAAGAAGGCGTTTCACCTCAAAATATCGTTGATAAATATCACGTAATTATCAAAAAATCATTTGAAGATTTCGGAATTACATTTGATAATTATTCGCGTACATCTGCAAAGATTCATCATGAAACAGCTTCAGAGTTCTTTACAACTTTGTACAATAAAAATGAATTTGTTGAAGAAACTCAAGAACAACTGTACGATGCTGAAGCAAATCAGTTTTTAGCGGATCGTTTTGTCATTGGAACTTGTCCTAAATGTGGTAATGAAGAAAGCTATGGAGATCAATGTGAAAATTGTGGAACCAGTCACAACGCCATTGATTTGATCAATCCTAAATCGGCTATAACAGGAAACACACCCTCATTAAAACAAACCAAACACTGGTATTTACCATTAAACAAACATGAAGATTTTTTAAGACAATGGATTTTAAAAGATCATAAAAAAGACTGGAAACCAAATGTTTACGGACAATGTAAATCCTGGATCGATGATGGCTTAAGGCCTCGCGCGGTAACCAGAGATTTAGATTGGGGAATTCCTGTTCCTCTGCCAGATGCAGAAGGAAAAGTATTATACGTATGGTTTGATGCGCCTATTGGCTATATCTCGTCTACAAAAGAATGGGCAGAACGAGTTGGAAAAGATTGGGAACCTTATTGGAAAGATAAGGATACCAAATTGGTTCATTTTATTGGTAAAGATAACATCGTATTCCATTGTATTATTTTCCCAGCGATGTTAAAAGCCGAAGGTTCTTATATTTTACCAGATAATGTCCCTGCAAATGAGTTTTTAAATTTAGAAAATAACAAACTTTCAACTTCAAAAAACTGGGCAGTATGGTTACCAGAATATTTGAAGGATTTTCCGGGCAAACAAGATGTTTTACGTTATGCACTAACAGCCAATGCTCCAGAAACAAAAGATAACGATTTTACCTGGAAAGATTTTCAGTCAAGAAATAATAACGAGTTGGTTGCCATTTTTGGAAATTTCATCAATCGTGTAGTTGTATTGACAAACAAATACTATAGTGGAATTGTTCCGATACCAAATGATTTCTCAAAAGTGGATGAAGAAACCTTGGCCACAATTAAAGCATATCCTGCGGTTATTTCAAGCTCAATCGAGCGTTACAGATTTAGAGAAGCTTTAGGAGAATTAATGAATTTGGCTCGTTTAGGTAATAAATATTTAGCAGATGAAGAGCCTTGGAAAGTGATTAAAGAAGATGAATCCCGAGTACA
>CAYTSL010000161.1:0-4857 GCA_964440415.1 uncultured Flavobacteriaceae bacterium | reverse complement strand
ACAATTTTTCTGAATTCGACTTATCTAAAAGATATTTTAAAAGGTAAGAAGTAGATTTTCCGGAACCTATGACTAAAATCTTTCGCATAGTGAGATTTGTTGAGTAATTTAGCTTATACGAATGTACTAAATACTAAATGTATTTTACTTACAAAATTTAAATTTCTATGAATAAAAAAATAGTAATTACAGCATGTATTTTTGGTCTGTTAAGTGTTGTCTTGGGTGCTTTTGGCGCTCATGGTTTGAAATCGATAATATCAGGTGAATCGCTTCAGTCTTTTGAAACTGGAGTGCGCTATCAAATGTATCATGCATTACTCCTTCTTGTTGTTGGTTTCAATTCATATTTATCAGTAAAAATCAAAAACAGCATCTTCTATTTGATTCTTATTGGGATCATACTTTTTTCAGGTTCTATCTACGGATTAGCAACCAATGAATTGACAAGTTTCGATTTTAAATCAATTGCTTTTATAACACCCGTTGGAGGTTTACTGCTTATTTTATCCTGGATAGTACTTTTATTAGGATTTATTAAGAACAAGAAAATCTAGGAAATAAAAAAGTGTGATCATTGTGATCACACTTTTAATTATTATTACGAAGTAAATTTAATTTATCTCTTATTGGCGGTTTTAATATATTTCTCCAAGGCCATGGACATAGAAGGATTCTCTGGAGTTGGAGCAGATATATCAACACGCAAATTGTGGTCCTTTACCGCTTTTATAGTTGTGTCACCAAAAACAGCTATTCTAGTTTCATTTTGTTCAAAATCAGGAAAATTTTTGATTAACGAATCAATACCTGAAGGACTAAAAAACACAAGAATGTCGTAGGAAACATCTGCCAGATCTGACAAATCACTGGCAACTGTTCTATAGAATACCGCTTTTTGCCAATCAACTTCTAAACCATTTAAGATGTCAGGAACATTATTTTTTAATTTATCTGAAGTTGGTAATAAAAATGACTCATCTTTATATTTTTTAATTAAAGGTGACAATTCTTTAAAAGTTCTTTTCCCTACGTAAATTTTTCGTTTTCTGTAAACAACGTATTTTTGAAGATAGAAAGCAACAGCCTCAGATTGACAAAAGTATTTCATTGAATCAGGCACCTTAAAACGCATTTCTTCGGCCACTCTAAAAAAGTGGTCAACGGCATTTCTACTATTTAGAATAATGGCGCTAAAATTAGAGAGGTCAATTTTTTGAAGTCTGACTTCCTTACAAGGAACGCCTTCTACGTGAATAAATGGTCTAAAATCTATTTTAACATGCTGTTTTTGTTGCAAATCAAAATAAGGAGAGTTCTCAATTTTTGGCTCTGGCTGAGAGACTAAAATGGTTTTCACTTTCATATTTCAGATCGTATTTAGGCGCTTATTAGCTGTTTAATACCTTATATAAAATTATGTAAGGTGCAATTTCGAGAGCGCAAAGATACAAAATAAAATAAAATAAGTTGCTTTTAATTAAGTTAAGGTGGCTTTTGAGAGACTCTAAAAATCCCATAAAATTAACAGCAAAAAGTATAAATAGTGCAACAAATATTATAGATTTTGAAGGAGTTATGGCATAAATTAACAATAAGTTTATAGGAAGTAAAATTAATCCTAAATAATTTTTATATGTAATTTTCTGAAATAAATAGTCATTCATCAATTCATCAATTTCAAAAAGGCTTCCTACAAGCCTGTCTAATAGCACTTTTATAATGAGAACAGAACCTATACCTATAAATAATTTGTAATAAAGTTCAATGTTTTGGATTTCTAAGTTAGTATCTAAATTATTTAAGGTTAGAATCACAAAAATCGTTAATGAGATAACCAGATTAACGAATAATAATCCATCAAATGTGTTGATGAATTTTTGATCCTTAATGTAGATTTTCAGGTAATTTGAATTTCCTATAATTTTAATAAAATCATTAAATCTATTAGAAAATAGAAGTTTAGCAGCTGCAATAAAAACCAAGCAAACCACAATTGAAACCGTAAACCAATCGTTAATAATAATATTTCTTAACACAATGCTAAATTATCATAATTTATAAAATCATATTAAAATACGCCAACTATATTTTTGCATTAAATAACTTACATTTGCTAAAATTTCCACAATTAGATGAAGGACGGTATTGTCATAATTCCAACTTATAACGAAATTGAAAATATTGAAATTATCGTTAGGGCTATTTTTTCTCTTGATAAATCGTTTGATATATTGGTTGTTGATGATAACTCACCTGATTTAACCCACTTAAAAGTTAAGGAATTACAAAAGGAGTTCAAGAATTTATTTTTAGAAGTAAGAAACGAAAAATTAGGTTTAGGTAGAGCCTATATTCATGGGTTTAAATGGTGCTTAGAACATAATTATGAATATATTTTTGAGATGGATGCAGATTTTTCTCATAATCCAAAAGATTTAATAAAACTGTATAATGCATGTCACAACGAAGGAGCTGATATGTCAATAGGATCCAGATATATAAAAGGTGTAAATGTAGTTAACTGGCCATTGTCCAGGGTCTTACTTTCCTATTTAGCTTCAATTTATGTTCGAGTAATAACCGGAATGAAGATTCAAGACACAACAGCTGGGTTTATTTGTTATAAGAGAAAAGTTTTGGAGAGTATGGATTTAGATAAAATTAAATTTATAGGTTATGCATTCCAGATAGAAATGAAATTTAGAGCTTTTAAAAATAAATTTAATATTGTTGAGATTCCGGTGATCTTTACAGATAGAACCAGAGGGGAGTCAAAATTACACAAAGGGATTATTTCTGAGGGAATTTTTGGAGTCATTAAAATGAAAATAAATAGTATTTTTAATATATAGTAATCTATAATGAAAACCACTCTTATTAAAAATGCAAATATCGTCAATGAAGGGAAAATCTTTTTGGGAGACGTATTAATTGAAAATGATATTATTACTGATATTGACGAATCTATTAGTGCTAAATCTGCAGATGTCCTTATTATTGATGCTGAAGAAAAATATCTACTACCTGGAATTATCGACGATCAAGTTCATTTTAGAGAACCGGGATTAACTCACAAAGCAACGATAGAGACTGAATCAAAAGCAGCAATAGCAGGTGGAATTACGTCTTTTATTGAAATGCCAAACACCAATCCTCAAACAACAACCATTGAAAAACTTAATGAAAAGTTTGAAATAGCTTCCAAAACCTCATATGCAAATTATTCGTTTATGTTTGGCGGGACCAATGATAATTTAGATGAAATCTTAAAGGTCGATCCTAAACAGGTTGCAGCACTAAAGTTGTTTTTGGGTTCTTCAACTGGGAATATGTTAGTAGATGATCCTAAAGTATTAGAAAAAATATTTAAAAAAACTAATTTACTGATTGCTGTTCATTGCGAAGACGAATCCACGATAAAAAAGAACTTTTCGGCTTACCAAAAGAAGTATGGAGATGATATCCCAATGGAATTTCATCCGGAAATAAGAAGCGAAGAGGCTTGTTATATATCTTCTTCTCAAGCCATAGAATTAGCAAAAAAAACAGGAGCAAGACTTCATGTGTTTCATTTGTCAACAGGAAAGGAAACAGACCTATTCTCAAACAAAATTCCTTTAAAAGATAAAAAGATTACTGCTGAAGTCTGCGTTCATCATTTATGGTTTTCAAATGAAGATTACAAATTAAAGGGAAGTTTGATAAAATGGAACCCTGCTGTAAAAACTAAAAAAGACAGGTCAAAATTGTGGAAAGCATTGTTAGATGATAGGATTGATGTTATTGCTACAGATCATGCACCTCATACTCTTGAAGAAAAAAACAATGTTTACACCAAAGCTCCTTCTGGAGGTCCTTTGGTGCAGCATGCCTTGGTTGCCATGTTAGAGATGTATCATAGAGGGCAAATTTCAATTGAAAAGATCGTACAAAAAATGTGTCATAACCCTGCAGTTTTGTTTCAAATCGAAAAGAGAGGTTATATTAAAAAAGGATATTTTGCAGATTTAGTTTTAGTGGATTTAAATAAACCTTGGACGGTAAAAAAAGAAAATATTTTATATAAATGTGGTTGGTCTCCATTTGAAGGAACAACTTTTAAAAGCAGAGTTACTCATACTTTTGTTAATGGAACTCTTGCCTTTGAAAACTTTAAATTTAATGAAGTAAAAGCCTCAAAACAGTTAACATTTGTAAGATAATGAATCGCTATATAACTATTGTAATAATTGCCTTGATTGTCTTTTCTTGTAACAACATAGATAAACCAAAAAAACCAGATAATTTGATTACTAAAGATAGAATGGTTGATATTATTACTGATATTAGTTTGATGACTGCTGCTAAGGGTTTAAATAAAGGTTTATTAGAAGAAAATGCTATAAATCCACAAAATTATATTTATAACAAGTATAATATTGATAGCATCCAGTTTGCAGAAAGTAATAATTACTACGCTTATGATGTTAAAGAATATGAAGAAATTTATCTAACAGTTAAGGAGCGATTAGAGGAGCAAAAAGAAGAATATACTGCACTTCAGGAAAAAAAGAAAAAAGAAAGAGATTCTATAAGAAAGGCCAAAAAAACGGCAAGAGATTCTATCAAAAAATTAAATTTAAATAAGAATAAAGAAAGTAAACCTTTCAAAGGAAAAACAGTAAAAAGACCCGAATAAGGTTATTTCTTTAAATCCTGAATAAAAAGCTCACAGGTTTGGCTGATAGATTCTTCAAGAGGTTTAAACTCAAAACTTAAATCAGTTTTCAATTTGTCACTACTAAAGATTGAGTTATTTAAAACAGATGAAGCCATTTGCTTGGTAAATTTTCTGTATTTGCGTTTAAAAAAGTA
>CAYTSL010000160.1:1979-4890 GCA_964440415.1 uncultured Flavobacteriaceae bacterium | reverse complement strand
GAATTGAATCAAAAAGATTCGTTTAAAGTCTTATTTGCTGAAAATTCAGGAATTGTGTTTCAAGCAAAAGATTCATCAATTGAATCCATTTTAAATGATGCAAATATTGAATTCTATAACATAGGAAAAGTAACAGAAAGTGACACGCTAAGCGTGATTAATTATGCTGAAGTATTCGTATTGACGGTTTCGAGATTAAGAGATGTTTGGTACAAGACCTCTTTCCTACTCGACCAAAAACAAACTGCTAATAATTTAGCTGAATACAGATTTAACAACTATAAAAATCAACCGTTACAATTCAAGTTCCCAAAACACTTCACAGGAAAACTAGAAGATATTTTGTCAGGTCGAGCGCAGTCGAGACCAAAACCAAAAGCCGCTATTATTCGTGAAAAAGGAAGTAATTCTGAACGAGAAATGGCAAACGCTATGTATTTAGCTGGTTTTGATGTGAAAGATGTACACATGACCGATTTAATTTCTGGTCGTGAAACACTGGAAGATATTCAGTTTGTTGGAGCTGTTGGAGGATTTAGTAATTCAGATGTTTTAGGTTCTGCCAAAGGTTGGGCTGGAGCTTTCTTATATAATGAAAAAGCAAATACAGCTTTACAGAATTTCTTTAAACGAGAAGACACCTTATCAGTTGGAATCTGTAATGGATGTCAATTGTTTATGGAATTAGAAGAAATTAATCCAGAACATGAAGTTCATGGCAAAATGCTTCATAATGACTCTCATAAACATGAAAGCTCATTTACATCAGTTAAAGTTCAGGAGAATAATTCAGTTATGTTATCAACTTTAGCAGGAACAACTTTAGGAGTTTGGATTTCTCATGGAGAAGGTAAATTCGATTTACCATATACCGAAGATCAATATAACATTGTAGCAAAATATGGTTATGAAAGCTATCCTCATAATCCGAATGGTTCTGACTTCAATACAGCCATGATGTGTGATAAAACGGGTCGTCATTTAGTAACTATGCCACATATTGAACGCTCTACTTTTCAATGGAATTGGGCTCACTATCCAGAAGGCAGAAAAGATGAAGCATCTCCTTGGTTAGAAGCTTTTGTGAATGCCAGAAATTGGATTGATAATAATAAATAATCAGCAAGATTTTCTTAAGAATTTTAAGGAGTTGTTAATAAAACAGCTCCTTTTTTATTAATCCTATTTGATAATGATAGTTATTTTCATATTTTGCAATACTACTAATGCGAGAATAACAAATGATAGACATCACAAGACTGTTTGATTTTCCTTATTATCAGTTGGAAAAATACAATTTAGATGCTGCTTTAGTAACTAAATATAATGGGGAATGGAAAAAAACATCCACTAAAGAATATTTAGACAAAGCCAATGCTGTTAGTAGAGCTCTTTTAAGGTTAGGAGTTAAAAAAGATGATAAAATTGCTGTAATTTCTACAACTAACAGAACCGAATGGAATATTATGGATATTGGTATATTACAAGTTGGTGCTCAAAATATCCCAATATATCCAACTATTTCTTCTGACGATTATGAATATGTATTAAACCATAGTGAATCTATTTACTGTTTCGTTTCTGATGAAGAAGTATTAGAAAAAGTAAACAAAGTAAGAGTAAATACAAAACTAAAAGAAGTGTATTCGTTTAACCATATTGAAGGCTGTAAACACTATTCAGAATTATTTGAATTGGGTAAAGACAACAGTAATCAAACTGAATTAGATGCACGAAAAGATGAAGTTAAACCTTCAGATTTAGCAACAATTATTTATACTTCTGGAACAACTGGAACACCAAAAGGTGTGATGTTATCTCACAATAATATAGTTAGCAATACTTTAAATAGTATTCCTCGTTTACCAATCACGCAGGGAGAAACACGAGTTTTAAGCTTTTTACCAATCTGCCATGTTTTTGAGCGTATTCTTATATATGTATATCAATATGCTGGTGTAGGTATTTATTTTGCTGAAGGTATTGATAAAATTGGCGAGAATGCGAAAGAAATAAAACCAAACTTAATGAGTGTTGTTCCTCGCTTACTCGAAAAATTATTCGATAAAATATATGCTAAAACTGATGAGTTATCGGGAATAAAAAAAATGCTATTTCATTGGGCAGTTGTATTAGGAGAGAAGTATGAACCTTACGAAGCTAATGGCTGGTGGTACGAATTTAAATTGAAGATTGCCAGAAAATTAATTTTCAGCAAATGGAAAGAGGCTTTAGGAGGCGAATTAACCACAATGGTATCAGGAAGTGCTGCACTGCATCCAAGATTAACACGTATTTTTTGTGCTTCTGGAATGTATGTTATGGAAGGTTATGGATTAACAGAAACTTCTCCTGTTGTGGCTGTAGGTATGTATGCAAATAACATGTTTAAAATTGGTACTGTTGGTAAACCTATTGATGGTGTAGAAGTAAAAATTGCTGATGATGGAGAGATACTCATAAAAGGTCCTAATGTGATGATGGGTTATTTTAAAGACCCAGAAAAAACAGCCAGTGTTAAGACTGGTGACTATTTCCATACTGGAGACAAAGGAGAAATTGATGAAGATGGATTTTTAAAAATCACTGGTCGTAAAAAAGAAATGTTCAAAACTTCTGGTGGGAAATATGTTATACCTACACTTTTAGAGAACGAGCTTAAAGAATCACTTTTTATAGAGCAAGCAATGGTTGTTGGTGAAGGCGAAAAAATGCCAGCTGTATTGATTCAACCAAACTTTGAATTTGTCAAAGATTGGATTGATAGAAAACATAAAAAAATTGGTAAAACTGTAGCTGAAATAATTTCATCCGATGTTGTTAAAGAAAGAATTCAAAAGGAAATAGACAAATGCAATCAAAACTTTGGGAAGTGGGAACAAATGAAAAGATTTGAACTTACTCCTGATGT
>CAYTSL010000160.1:0-1879 GCA_964440415.1 uncultured Flavobacteriaceae bacterium | reverse complement strand
TATTTATATGAAAGACAAAACAATAGATTATGTACTACGAACCACTTGGTTAGCAGTTACAAAGATGTATAATGAACAAGCAGCCCAGTTTGACACCACCATGGCCACTGGTTTTACATTATTAAGTATAGATCCTGAAAATGGTACACCTTCGACCTCACTTGGTCCAATTATGGGCATGGAAGCAACAAGCCTTTCTAGAATACTTAAAACTATGGAAGAAAGAGGACTCATTGAGCGTAAGCCCAATCCAGATGATGGCCGAGGTGTTTTAATCCATTTAACTGATTTTGGAAAAGAAAAAAGAGAATACTCTCGTGAGCGAGTTTTAACTTTTAATAATACCATTCGTGAAAATATTTCTGAAGAAAAGTTGAAACATTTCTATGAGGTTACTGAAGTTATAAACGAAATGATCTCTAATAAAAAAATATACAATCAACAAGAAAATATTGTAAAGTAAAATGAGTAAACGTAGAATTAAAAAGGTAGCAGTTATTGGCTCTGGAATCATGGGAAGCGGAATTGCTTGTCATTTTGCCAATATTGGTGTTGATGTCTTATTACTTGACATCGTGCCAAGAGAACTCAATGATGCAGAAAAAGCTAAAGGCTTAACAATTGAAGATAAAATTGTTAGAAATCGTTTAGTAAACGATTCGTTGAAAGCCGCTTTAAAATCAAAGCCCTCTCCTATTTATCATCAAAAATTTGCAAGTAGAATTACTACGGGAAATTTAGAGGATGATATAGCAAAGGTGAAAGATGTGGATTGGATTATTGAAGTTGTTGTAGAGCGTCTTGATATTAAGAAAATAGTGTTTGAAAACATTGAAAAACATAGAACGCCAGGAACGTTGATTACATCGAATACTTCTGGAATTCCTATTAAATTCATGATCGAAGGACGCAGTGAAGACTTCCAAAAACATTTCTGCGGAACACACTTTTTCAATCCTGCACGTTACTTAAAATTATTCGAAATCATTCCAGGTCCAAAAACATCACAAGATGTATTGGATTTCCTAAATGGATATGGAGAGCAATTCCTTGGAAAAACATCTGTTCTGGCAAAGGATACTCCTGCTTTTATTGGAAACAGAATTGGAATCTTCGGAATCCAATCTTTATTCCACCAAGTAAAAGAATTAGGATTAACTATTGAAGAAGTTGATAAGTTAACTGGTCCAGTCATTGGACGACCAAAGTCGGCAACCTTCAGAACTGTTGATGTTGTTGGTTTAGATACATTAGTTCATGTAGCAAATGGAATTTACGACAACTGTCCAGATGATGAAGTTCATGAGTTGTTCAAATTACCAGATTTCGTCAACACAATGATGGAGAATAAATGGTTAGGAAGCAAAACTGGACAAGGATTTTATAAAAAGATTGTAAGTGCAGATGGTAAAAAAGAAATCTTATCATTAGACCTTAACACACTTGAATATCGCTCAAAAAAGAGAGCAAACTTTGCAACTTTAGAATTAACAAAAACCATTGATAAAGTAGTTGACCGTTTTAAGGTATTAGCTTCTGGAAAAGATAAAGCTGGTGAATTCTATAGAAAGAATTTTGCAGCCATGTTTGAGTATGTATCAAATAGAATTCCTGAAATCACAGAAGATCTTTATAAAATTGACGATGCAATGAAAGCTGGATTTGGTTGGGAACATGGTCCTTTCCAAATTTGGGATGCTATTGGAGTTGAAAAAGGAATGGAGATTATGAAAGCTGAAGGTAAAAAGCCCGCAGCTTGGGTAAATGATATGTTATCTTCTGGTAACTCATCTTTCTATACAATTAAAGAAGGTGCTACCTATGCATATGACATTCCGAAGAAATCACAAGAAAAAATTCCTGGACAAGATTCATTTAT
>CAYTSL010000159.1:0-4901 GCA_964440415.1 uncultured Flavobacteriaceae bacterium | reverse complement strand
TGGATGTAAATCCAGAAAAACCGACAGAATTTTATGTTGCATACGCTTCAGGAGGATTATGGTATACCGATAATAATGGAACTACTTTTAAACCGGTTATGGACAATGCTCCCACTCAAAATATTGGTGATATTGCGGTTGATTGGAAGAACAATACAATTTGGATAGGAACAGGAGAAAACAATTCATCTCGATCTTCTTATGCAGGAATTGGAATTCTAAAATCAATTGATGGAGGCGAAAATTGGATTAACTTGGGATTAAATGATTCGCATCATATTGGTAGAATTCTAATTAATCCATCAAATCCAAATGAAGTACTAATCGCTGTTATTGGGCATTTATATTCATCGAATCCTGAACGAGGAATTTTTAAAACTACAGATGGCGGACAAACTTGGTTTAAAACCCTTTACATAAATGATGACACTGGAATTATAGATATTGTTGCTTCGCCCGACGATTTCAAAGTGCTTTATGCCGCTTCATGGGAACGCAACAGAAAGGCATGGAACTTTGATGGTTCCGGTGAAAACTCCGGAATCTATAAAAGTATTGATGGAGGTGATACTTGGAATAAAATTACAAATGATAATGGATTTCCTTCTGGAAAAGGAGTTGGTAGAATTGGTCTAGCAGTTAATAATAATGAAGAGGTTTATGCGATATTGGACAATCAATTCCGTAGAAAAAAGGAGCCTAAAAAAGATTCTGTTGTCCTATCTAAAGATGATTTCAAAGATATGAGCGCTGAAAAATTTTTAACACTAAAAGACGAAGAATTAAATGCATTTCTTAAGAATAATGGTTTTGAAGAAAAGTATAGTGCTGACAATTTGAAGGAAATGGTAAAAGAAGGAAGTATTAAACCTTTTGATATAACAATCACTAGCTATCTGGGAGATGCCAACAGATTATTATTTGATACTCCTGTTATTGGGGCGGAACTTTATAAATCATCAGATGGAGGCAATTCCTGGGTTAAAACACATGACGATTATCTTGATGGTTTGGTTAATTCTTATGGTTACTATTTTGGGGTCATCAAAACTAATCCAAAGCAAACGGAAAAAATTTATATTGCGGGTGTACCAATATTAAGATCGGATGACAGAGGTAAAACATTTAAGTCCATCAGTGGAGAAAATGTTCATGCCGATCATCATGCAATCTGGATTAATCCTAATGATAAGAAACACTTAATCATTGGTAATGATGGCGGAGTCAATATATCATATGACGATGGGGAGAACTGGATTAAATGTAATACACCTACGGTTGGGCAATTTTATAGTGTTAATGTCGATAATCAAAACCCTTATAATGTATATGGTGGACTTCAGGATAATGGTGTTTGGATGGGTCCAAATAAGTATGACCAATCCGTTAGTTGGCATGAAGAAGGGCAATATCCTTATAAACGATTATTAGGTGGTGATGGCATGCATGTTGAAATTGATAATAGAAACCCAAATATTGTATATACTGGTTATCAATTTGGTTATTACTATAGAATAAATACAACAACTGGAAAACGAGTTAGTATTCAACCTAAATTCGAAATAGGGGAAGATCCCTATCGATTTAATTGGCAAACACCTATAAAACTTTCGATACATAATCAGGATATTTTGTATTTGGGAGCTGATAGATTAATGCGTTCAATGAATAAAGGAGATGATTGGGAGGTAATTTCAAAGGATTTAACTAAAGGTACTAAAGTTGGAAATGTACCTTATGGGACACTTACAACTATTAGTGAATCTCCGCTTCAGTTTGGTTTGATCTATACAGGAAGTGATGATGGACTAGCATATGTAACCAAAAATTCTGGTGGGAGTTGGACAAAAATTTCAAATTCGTTTCCACAAGATCTTTGGGTGTCAAGGGTGATAGCATCTCAACATAAAAAAGAACGTATTTACGTAACCTTAAATGGTTATCGATGGGATGATTTTAACAGTTATGTATATTCCTCCGACGATTTCGGAACAACATGGAAAGATATCAGTAGTAACGTTCCTGACTCACCAGTTAACGTAATAAAAGAAGACCCCGAAAACGAAAACTTACTCTACTTGGGTACAGATAATGGCGTCTATGTTTCATTAAATCTAGGTGAATCCTGGGAAGCTTTTAATAAAGGGTTGACTGCCGCAGCAGTTCACGATCTTGTAATTCAAAAAGAGGCAAAAGAATTGGTTTTAGGGACGCATGGAAGAAGTCTTTACAAGGCCAATATTGGACCACTTCAAAACTTAAATGATACTGTTTTAAAAAAGAAAATTCATTTGTTTGAAATATCAGAAATTAAACATAGAAAGTCATGGGGTAGCGCATGGAATAAATGGTTAAAACCAAATACTCCAGAAATTAAAATACCATTCTATGCGCAAAAAGCTAGAAACTATGAAGTTAAAATCCTTTCAGATGATAATACCTTATTACATAGTTTTACAGTAGAAGCCGATAGAGGATTTAATGAAGCTAATTATGATTTAACTATTGATGAAAGAAAAAAAGATAGACTTCAAAAGAGTAAAGGTATACTTATAGAGAAGGCAAAAAATGATAAGTTTTATTTACCAAAAGATTTATATTTTGTTCAAATTAATTCCGAAAAAACTGAATTAAAAATAGAGTAAGAAACTTTTATTTATAACCATTCTAAATAAGATACAAAATAAGTTATAATGTTTGATTAGTAATAAGCTAGTCTTACATTTGTTTCTATTATAAATTAACCTTATAAACAATGGGCGGATTTTTTAATTCTTCAATAGGTAGAAAGGTAGCTATGGCGCTTTCGGCTTTCTTCCTTATGTTCTTTTTAATTATACATTTAACGGTCAATCTCACCTCTCTTTTTAGTCAAGAAGTGTTTAATGAATTTTCTCATTTTATGGGAACCAATCCCTTAATTCAGTTTGCTTTACAACCCGTTTTAATTTTAGGTGTTGTATTTCATTTTGTTATGGGATTTATTCTTGAATACAGAAACATACGAGCAATTGGTGTTAGTTATGCCAAAAATAAAGGAAGTGAAAATTCCACTTGGATGAGTAGAAATATGATCTACAGCGGATTAGTAATTCTTGCTTTTTTAGTATTACATTTTATTGATTTTTGGTTACCCGAGTTGAATACCAAATATATTCAGGGAGATATGTCAGGCTTACATAATGGTGAGTTAAGGTACTATCACGAACTACAAGAAAAGTTTTTAAGCCCAGTTAGGGTTGGTGCTTATGTTGTAGCATTCGTTCTTTTAGCTTTGCATTTACTTCACGGTTTTACATCTGCATTTCAATCAATGGGTGTATCGGCTGGAAGAAAAAAATTCTTAAAAAATGTTGGTGTGGCTTATTCAATTATTATTCCTTTAGGATTTATAATAATTGCATTGTTTCATCACTTTAACCATTAATCTTAATACCTATGACTTTAGATTCTAAAATACCAAAAGGTCCAATAAAAGATAAATGGACAATATATAAAGACAAGATCAATCTTGTTAATCCAGCCAATAAAAGACTTATAGATATAATAATTGTTGGAACAGGTTTAGCGGGTGGATCAGCTGCCGCAACTTTGGCAGAGTTAGGTTATAATGTGAAAGCATTTTGTTTTCAAGATTCACCTCGTAGAGCACACTCGATTGCTGCACAAGGGGGAATAAATGCTGCTAAAAATTATCAAGGAGATGGAGATTCTACATACCGATTATTTTATGATACTGTAAAAGGAGGCGACTATCGTTCTCGAGAAGCTAATGTTCATCGTTTAGCAGAAGTATCTACAAACATTATAGATCAATGTGTTGCACAAGGAGTTCCTTTTGCACGTGATTATGGTGGATTGTTAGACAACCGTTCTTTTGGTGGTGTATTGGTATCAAGAACCTTTTACGCTAAAGGACAAACTGGTCAGCAATTATTGTTAGGAGCTTACTCTGCAATGAATCGTCAAATTGGTCGTGGTAAGATTAAGATGTACAATCGACATGAGATGTTAGATGTTGTGATTGTTGATGGAAAAGCCAGAGGAATTATTGCTCGTAATTTAGTGACAGGAGAGATTGAAAGACATTCTGCTCATGCAGTTGTTTTAGGAACTGGTGGTTATGGAAATGCTTTCTATTTATCTACATATGCCATGGGAAGTAATGTAACCGCTGTTTGGAAAGCTCATAAACGTGGTGCCTTATTTGCAAATCCTTGCTTTACTCAAATTCATCCAACATGTATTCCGGTTTCGGGAGACCATCAATCTAAATTAACGTTGATGTCTGAATCGCTAAGAAATGATGGAAGAATATGGGTTCCAGGAAAAATGGAAGACGCAAAAGCAATTCAAGAAGGAAAATTAAAACCAACTGAAATTAAAGAGGAGGACAGAGATTATTTTTTAGAACGACGTTATCCGGCATTCGGAAATCTGGTGCCTCGTGATGTAGCTTCTAGGGCTGCAAAAGAAAGATGTGACGCTGGTTTTGGAGTAAATGCAACAGGAGAAGCAGTTTATTTAGATTTTGCTGCAGCCATCAACCGATATGGCAAGGAGGAAGCTCATGTAAAAGGATTAGATGAAAGTGATTCAGCTCTCATAACAAAATTAGGAAAGGACATCATAAAAAGTAAATATGGAAATTTATTCCAGATGTACGAAAAAATCATCGATCAAAATCCATACGAAACACCTATGATGATTTATCCTGCCGTTCACTATACAATGGGTGGTATTTGGGTTGATTATAACCTTATGACTACTGTGCCAGGTTTATACTGTATAGGAGAAGCTAATTTCTCTGATCATGGCGCTAACAGATTAGGCGCTTCAGCTCTGATGCAAGGATTAGCTGATGGCTATTTCGTGTTGCCTTATACGATTGGGGATTTCTT
>CAYTSL010000158.1:0-4912 GCA_964440415.1 uncultured Flavobacteriaceae bacterium | reverse complement strand
AGATCTAAAAAAGATGAAATAACCAACAAACAAATAGAAAACACAGCTCAATTAAAATTATTGGATGATGAAATATCTAAACTAGATACCATTAAAAAAGTTCCATTAATAACAACTTTTAAAGCTAAAGAAGAAGTGTTCGATCACTATTTAGAATTACAAGGTAATGTTGATACAAAAAACCTGTTAACTATAATGCCAGAGTACAATGGAATTCTATCCAGAATTTATGTTAAAGAAGGGCAACGTGTTTACAAAGGTCAAATTTTGGCAAAAATTGACGATGGTGGATTAGGTCAGCAATTAGCTCAAGTAGAAATTCAAGCAGACTTGGCCAAAACCACTTTCGAAAGGCAAGAGCGATTATGGAACCAGAAAATTGGTAGTGAAATTCAATTCCTTCAAGCAAAATCGAATTATGAAGCACAATCAAGAGCTGTAAATCAATTACAACAACAAATTGCAAAAACCACTGTTAGAGCACCTTTTTCTGGCACTATCGATGATGTTATTACTGAACAAGGAAATGTAGTTGCGGCCGGACAAACACCTTTGATGCTGTTGGTTAATCTTAACGATATGTATATTGAAACAAATGTCCCTGAAAGCCACATTACTAGTGTTACTAAAAACAAAAACGTAATTGTAGAATTACCTGTTTTAGGAAAAACCATCAATACTAAAGTGCGTCAAGCCGGAAGCTTTATCAATGCCGCAAACAGAACTTTCAAAATTGAAGTTTCTGTTCCTAATAAGGATAAAACGATAAAACCAAATTTAACAGCTAAACTTAAAATAAATGATTATTCAAATCCAAAAGCAATTTTAATTCCCCAAAGCATCATTTCAGAAAATGCGAGTGGAGAACAATACATTTATGTAGTTAAAGAAAGAAACGGAAAACTTGGTGTTTCTGAACGAGTGATTATAGAAACTGGAAAAACTCAAGGTGATGTTATTGAAGTATTAGAAGGTGTTGATGACGGAACTGAAATTATTCAAGAAGGCGCACGTACAGTAAAAGATGGTCAAACTGTAGAGATAATCAATCAATAACCAGAAAAATGACTAAACAAGAAAGACAAGTAGATAAAGAGTTTAAACTATCTTCTTTAGCTATAGAAAATAAAACAACAATCTACGTATTGATTGTGTTGATTCTGTTTTTGGGTATTGGTGCGTTTTACAGCATGCCACGGGAAAACTTCCCAGAGATTAACGAGACAAAAATTTATGTAAATTCTGTTTACCCAGGAAATACTGCAGAAGATATTGAGAAGTTAATTACAGATCCTATAGAAGATAGGTTGAAGACGGTTAGTAATGTAGTAGAAATCACTTCTAATTCTCAAGAAGATTTCTCTATGGTAATTGTGGAGTTTGATGAAGACATCTCTGTACAAGAAGCCAAACAAAAAGTAAAGGATGAAATTGATACCGAAACCTCATCAGAAGATTGGCCAACATTTAATGGTGCAAAAGTAGAACCTAATGTTTTTGAGGTTAATTTTTCTGAAGAAATGCCTATTCTAAATATTAATATTTCAGGAGATTATCCAGTTGATAAACTTAAAGAATATGGAGAACATTTAGAAGATGAAATTGAAAACTTACTGGAAATTAAACAAGTTGATATTCGTGGCGCACAAGATAAAGAAGTAGAAGTAGCTGTAGATATTTATAAAATGATGGCTGCTCAAGTAAGCTTTTCTGATGTTACTAACGCCATTCAAGGTGGCAATGTAACTATGTCTGCAGGCAACTTAATAGCAAGTGGACAAAGACGTACTATTCGTGTGTTAGGAGAAATTGAAGACCCTTCAGAATTAAATAATTTTGTTGTTAAAGCTGAAAATGGTAACCCTATTTACCTAAAGGATATTGCTGAAGTAACATTCAAAGAAAAAGACAGAACAACCTACGCAAGAGATTTTGGCAACCGAGTTGTAATGCTTGATGTTAAGAAACGAGCTGGAATGAACATGATCGATGCAACCAGTCAGGTAAGAGAGATTGTTGACGAAGCTATTGAGAACTATTTCCCTAAAGATTTAAAGATTTCAATTACTAATGATCAATCCAATGTAACCATAACTCAAGTAGATGATTTAGTAAATAATATCATCTTCGGGATTATTTTAGTTGTAACTGTATTGATGTTCTTTTTAGGATTCAAAAACGCTTTGTTCGTTGGTTTTGCAATACCAATGTCCATGTTCATGTCCATTTTAATTCTAAACACATTGGGTTATACGCTTAACATAATGATCCTGTTTGGTCTTATCATGGGACTTGGTATGTTGGTAGATAATGGAATTGTTGTTGTTGAGAATGTCTATAGACTCATGGATGAAGAAGGACTGAGTAGGATTAAAGCAGCCAAAAAAGGAATTGGTGAAATTGCTTATCCAATTATTATTTCTACTGCAACAACAGTTGCTGCCTTTATTCCTTTAGGTTTATGGCCTGGAATTATGGGAGAGTTCATGATTCTACTGCCTATTACACTATCAACTGTTTTGGGTTCATCCTTGTTTGTTGCAATCTTTTTTAACTCTGTTTTAGTCTCTCAATTTATGAGTGTAAAAGATTTTGACATTCCATTCAAAAAAAGAATGATAACAACAATCTTTATGGTTGTTTTCGGGTTCCTAATCATATTTTTTGGAGGCACTTACAGAGGGCTTGGAACACTTTTGTTATTCGTAGCTGTTATGCTTTGGATGTATAGATTGGTTTTAAAAGGATGGATTAAATATTTTCAAACCCATTTACTTTCGAAACTAGAAAACTGGTATGAAAGACAATTACGTAGCGCTTTAAGTGGTTGGAGACCTTATTTAATTACAGGAGGAACAGTAATGTTGCTATTAATTGCATTCGCCACATTTGGTTGGTCAATTGCAACACAACGTACAGAAATACAGTTTTTTCCAGATAACAAGCCAAATCAAATCATAGTTTATATTGAATATCCTCAAGGTACAGATATAGACAAAACCAATGAGATAACAGAAGCCATTGAAAAAAGAGTTTATTCTGTTCTAAATGATAATTTGTACATGGATGGCGACCATAATTTTATGGTTGAAAGTGCAGTATCTCAAGTTGGTGAAGGCGCAGGAAATCCTCAAACTGATATCGGAACAACAGAGATGCCTCATAAAGGTAAGATCACTGCGTCCATGAGGGAGTATAAATACAGGCGTGGATTAGACAGTCAGGATCTACTTGAAAAAGTTCAAAAAGATCTGATTGGTATTTATCCTGGTGTTTTAATTTCAGTTGAAAAAAATGCAGATAGTCCTCCAGTAGGTCATCCTATTAATATAGAACTTGAAGGTTCAGATTATAATGAACTTATTGCCACAGCAGAAGAAATGAGACTTTTTATTAACTCAAAAAGTATCGCCGGAATTGATGAAATTAAAATTGATGTTAATAAAGATAAACCATCAATGGAAATTGAAGTCGATAGAAAAAAAGCTGGAGAATTAGGTGTGAGCGCATCTCAAGTTGGTACTCAATTACGTAATTCTATTTTTGGAATTAAAGCTGGTGTTTATAAGGAATCTGGCGAGGATTATGATGTATATGTTCGTTTCAACAAGGACAACAGATATAACACAAGTGCATTATTTAATCAAAAGATAACTTTTAGAGACCAATCTTCAGGAAAAATAAAGGAAGTTCCTGTTTCTGCAGTTACAAAACAATCTAACACCTCTGGTTTTAGTGAAATAAAACATATGGACGCCAAACGAGTTGTAACAGTGTACTCTGCTTTAGCTCCAGGTTATACGGATGCCACTGTGATAGTAAGTCAAATTCAACATGAAATGATGAATTTTACTGAAATGCCAGACAATATTAAGATAGATTACACAGGACAAATTGAAGAACAAAATAAAGAAATGGCTTTCTTAGTTAGTGCCTTTTTTATTGGATTATCCTTGATATTTTTCATTTTGATTTTCCAATTCAATTCAGTTTCAAAACCCGGAATCATTATGCTTGCTATCTTTTTAAGTTTAATAGGTGTATTTGGAGGAATGGTAATTTTCAAACAACCTTTTGTAATTATGATGACTATGATGGGAATAATTGCTCTAGCTGGAATTGTGGTTAACAATGGAGTTGTATTATTAGATTATGCACAGCTCCTGATCAATAGAAAAAAGTTTGAAAATAACCTTGAAAAAGAAGACTATTTAGAAAAACCGGATTTATTTGAAGCCATTGTAAAAGCTGGTAAGGCACGTTTAAGACCAGTTTTATTAACAGCCATTACGACTATATTTGGATTAATCCCATTAGCAATAGGTTTAAACATAGACTTTTTTAGTCTAATGAGTAATTTTGATGCAAAAATTTATTTTGGTGGAGATAACGTAGTGTTTTGGGGGCCATTGGCTTGGACAGTAATTTACGGATTGTTTATTGCAACCTTCCTAACCTTGATTGTTGTTCCTGTTTTGTTCTATTTAATCACAAGTTTTAAAATGTGGATATTCAGTAAAAGAAATCCACAAGAAGTTGAAATTGAAGAACTTTCTGTTTAGAAAAAGACAAAGCGATTATAGTAAAAGCCTCTATATGTATTGAGGCTTTTTTTTATTCAATAATCTAATATAACTTCCTTAAATTTGCAACTCAAAACTTAAACTATGTACAGAAGTCATAATTGTGGTGAGTTAGTAGCTGCAAATATTGGTAATGAAGTCACATTGGCCGGTTGGGTTCAAAAAGTTAGAAATAAAGGATTTATGGTCTGGGTGGATTTACGTGACAGATATGGAATCACTCAACTTATTTTTGATGAAGAACGCACTCCAAAGAAAATGATGGAACAAGTCCAAAAATTAGGTCGGGAATTTGTGATTCAAGTTAAGGGCAACGTCATAGAAAGAGC
>CAYTSL010000157.1:0-4994 GCA_964440415.1 uncultured Flavobacteriaceae bacterium | reverse complement strand
TCGAAAAATGGAAATTGCAATAGTAACATGCTTGTTTGCAAAACGGAATATGAATGTAAATACCAGCCAATTTATTTGCGAATTTTATCTTCGTTCTGCTTAACAAAACTTGACCATCCTGAATAGCTTTTTCCAATAGTAATCTTGCCAGAGTTATAGAAATGACAAACGGCAGCAGCTAATCCGTCTGTTGCGTCCAGATTTTTAGGCAAGGTCTTTAAATCCAATAAATTTTGAAGCATTTTAGCAACTTGTTCCTTACTGGCATTACCATTACCTGTTATAGCCATTTTTATTTTCTTTGGTAGGTATTCAGTAATTGGGATTTGCCTACTCAACCCAGCCGCCATAGCAACACCTTGAGCTCGACCGAGCTTTAACATACTCTGTACATTTTTACCATAAAAAGGGGCTTCAATAGCAATTTCATCTGGGTGATGTGTGTCAATTAATTCCATGGTACGTTCAAAAATGAGCTTTAGCTTTAGGTAATGGTCGTCATATTTTTTAAGATTCAATTCATTCATCTGAATAAAATACATCTTTTTATTAACCACTTTTATAAGGCCAAACCCCATTATGGTTGTTCCTGGATCAATTCCTAATATTATTTTTTCTTTGCTCATTAATTGCAATATTGACAACCACTCAAAGACACTGAAATCCCAAATGACAAATTAAATAAATTGTTGTTAAACGTTCCATATCCCTTGGATATTGGATCATATGTTTTTTCACCAGATAAATTCATAATATATGATACATCTGTATATGCTGATACTGTTTTCGCAATACGATAGTGAATTTCTAATCCAGCCAAAGCATTAAAAAAAGAATGGTTATTATCGCTATAATTTCCTAAAGGTTTAATAAAGCTCAATCCCGGACCAAAATGACCCATAAGTCCAATTGAAGACGGTAAAAATATTAGATCATTAGTTGAATCATATACCAATTGAGCATTAACACGAGTATAGTTAGTTTTAAATTCAGCTGATTCATCTGCATTAGAAAACCGATTATAACCAAGATCTAATTTTGCTCCTATGCTTCTAGCAAACATATTCTGAACTCCTAAATTAATTGTTGGGAAATTCACTGGTTTAGCTTCAAATCCCTTAACAAATCCGTCCACATCTGGATAATTAATACCAAATGCTAATTGTACTTTCCATTTATTGATGTCACTTTGACTAAGATTAGTTAAAGAAATTAAACAGAACATTATCAATACTACTGGTCTTTTTAATTTCGTAAAAGATATGTTCATGTTACAATTATATCTTAATTTGTAGCAATCCTGAAACAAGCTCAGAATAAAATGATTAGTGGCTTACCTTACAAAACTAAACAATTCTTTTTTGTACTTATTAAATTAAGTATCGTTATTGGTGCATTTTATTTTATATACAATAAACTTACAAATAACAACCAATTAGATTTTTCGCTTTTTATCGATTTTGTATCAAAAAATGATGTTTTTTCATCAATAAACATCATTTTTTTGTTGTTTTTGACCATTTTTAACTGGTTTTTCGAAATTTTGAAATGGCAAAAATTAGTATCATTTTTTAAGAAAATATCTTATAAGGAAGCTCTGGAACAAAGTTTAGGTGCGCTAACAGCATCTCTTTTTACACCTAATAGAATTGGTGAATATGGCGCTAAGGCCATTTATTATTCGAAGCAATTTAGGAAACGGATCTTACTCTTGAATTTATTGGGAAATTCATTCCAGATGTTGGTCACTACTTTATTTGGTGTTATAGGATTCATTGTATTTAGCAATAGATATAACATTGAGATCTCATTTATCAAATTATCCAGATTACTGATTATTGTTGCGTTTATATTGGCAATCGTTGTAATAGGATTTAAAGAAGATCGTTTTCAAGTTAAAGGGTTTTCTATTCAGCGAATTAAGGATTATATTAAAGAAATCCCATTAAAAATACACACTTTAAATTTTGTTTATTCTCTAACACGATATTTAATTTTCTCTTTTCAGTTCTATTTTTTGTTAAGCATTTTTGAAGTTGATCTGTCTTATATTGATGCCATGGTTGTGATAACAAGCATGTATCTATTAGCATCAATTATTCCGTCTATTTTCATTTTTGATGTTATCATTAAAGGTAGTGTTGCCGTCTACTTGTTCTCGTTTGTGCATATAAATGAATTTACAATTCTGTGTATCATTACTTTGATGTGGTTACTAAACTTTGTGTTGCCTAGCATTTTTGGAAGTTTCTATGTGCTGAATTTTAATTGGTATAATTCTGAAGACGAATGACTCTAATTATTGTCGGCATAACAATTCTGTATTTAGCTCTGATTGGGAGCTTTGTCCTTGGATTTGATAAAGTAAAAATATTTACTTTAGATGAAACGAAAACCCAAACAACATTTACAGTTATCATCCCTTTTAAAAACGAAGCTGACAATTTAAATGACTTACTTCAATCAATTGCGCGTTTGAAATATCCTGAAAGCTTGTTTGAGGTTATTTTAGTTAATGATGACTCTAGTGATAGTTCTTCAAAAATTATAACTGATTTTATGGCTATATCAAAGTTGGATATTTCATTAATTCAAAATATCAGAATTACAAATTCACCCAAGAAAGATGCTATTACTACAGCTATCTCTAAAGCAAAACATTCCTGGATTGTAACTACAGATGCAGACTGTTTGGTGCCTAAATATTGGCTAGATAGTTTTGATAGTTTCATTCAAAAAAATGAAACCAACTTTATTGCTGGTCCAGTTACTTATCATAAAATTGATGCCTTTTTAAAACGATTCCAAACGCTTGATTTTTTAAGTCTAATTGGTGCTACTATTGGTGGATTTGGAATACGAAAGCCTTTTTTGGCTAATGGTGCAAATTTGGCTTATGAAAAAGATCTTTTCAACACTCTAAACGGATTTGATGGCAATACAAATGTTGCAAGTGGAGACGATATTTTTTTATTGGAAAAAGCCCTTAAGCAATACCCAAATAAAGTCCACTATTTAAAATCTAATCTTGCTATTGTTACAACAAAACCTCAACCCGATTTTGCAAACCTTATATCTCAAAGAATTCGTTGGGCTGCAAAAACATCAAGCTATAAAAATCTTTTAGGTAAAGTAACCGGATTATTGGTTCTTCTTATGAATGCCTCAATAATTAGTTATTTACTATTGACAATATTAGGACTGGTTAATTTTAAATTACTAGGCTATATTTTTATTATAAAATTCAGTATCGATTTTCTTTTGATATATAAAACAGCTCGTTTTTTTAACCAATATGAAGTTTTGGCATCTTATTGGTTGAGTAGTTTATTGTATCCCTTTTTTAGTGTTTATATCGGGATCATTTCAGCATTTAAAGGCTATAAATGGAAAGGAAATTATTATAGAAAATAAAGAGTTGTATTTTATTTCTTATTTTTAATCTATCAATTAACCACAGACCCAAATAAAAATGAAAAGAATCAGCTTAATCTTACTGCTCATTTCCATAAGTTTTAGTGCGTTTTCGCAAAAAGATTATACAGTAAATGGTGAATCTTACAAGTTAAAAACAGAAGTTGAAGGAAGTCTTAATTTACTATGGAATATTGTTGATGGAAATTACAGATATTTTATTGAAAATGACAATAAAATTGAAGAGTTGGTCAATACTAAAAACACTTCTGGATCTTATCAGGAGGAATACATTACAAGTCTAAAACAATTTACAGGAAGCACTGATATTAATGCTAAATCCGTAAAACTTACTTTACCTAGTTTACGAAATTTTATTAATGGTTACAATGCCACTCAGGATGAAAATTATTCGTTTTCTGAAAACAAATTGAAAGTAAATACCAGACTTGGTCTGTTTGGTGGAATAACAAACAACCCGTTTGTTGATAATCCCGACAATTCAACCACTCCACTATTTGGAGCTGAACTGGAGTTATATGATGATGACAAAGCAAAACGACATGCTGCGTTTCTGCAATTAACTCATGTATTAGAAAATGATGATATAAACTATTCTGTAACAGAATTGGCATTAGGTTATAGATTCAGGTTTATCTACTCTAAAAATTTCAATTTACATGCTAATTTAAAACTGGTAACTTTGAGTTTTTCTAATTCAACAACTACTCCAGAAGAAGGTGGTGAGCCTATCGATAAATCTGCCACATCTTTTGATGCTCCTGTAATTTTTGGGCTTGGAGCAGATATAAAAATAAGTGAGAATGGATTTATCACCTTATACTACAATGAACTATTTGCTTTATCTTTAGACAATCAAGGAAATTTCTCAACTAACCTGGCAATAGGTTATAAGTTTAATTTGTAATTCGTGTATAAAACTTCAAATCCGGCATTTAGTAATTATTTTTGGGAAGACCAAGGGGGTTCTGAAAGTAAAATGACTGTTCGAGGTATCTTAATAAAATCTCTGGTTTTACTTTTTATTATTTCTGTAATTACCGCGTATGTATGGAAATTGCACGCACAAGGCACTAATATAAAATGGTTTGCTACTGGAGGTATGTTGGCAGCTATTGTTATAAGTATTGTTATTTCGGTTAGAAATCATTGGGCTCATTTTTTAGTACCATTATATGCCATTGCAAAAGGTTTCTTTGTTGGGGGCATAAGCGCTTATGCGCATGTAAAATTTCCTAATATACCGTATCAAGCAGTTATTGTTACAGTAATTACTTTTTTTACTATGCTTTTACTTTATCAAACACGGTTAATAGTGGTTACAAAAAGATTGAGGACCGTTATTATCACTGCTGCAGCAAGTATTTTTGTAATATATATTATTTCGTGGATATTAAGCTTTTTTGATATATATAATCCTTTAATATGGGGAACATCATGGGTAGCTATTGGGTTTAATGTAATTGCTGCTATAGTAGCATCCTTTACATTATTACTGGATTTTGACTTTATAGAAAAACATAAAAACAGAGCACCTAAATACAAAGAATGGATGGCTA
>CAYTSL010000156.1:0-5009 GCA_964440415.1 uncultured Flavobacteriaceae bacterium | reverse complement strand
CTAAAACAGGTATTCCAATCATCTCTCTTTACAGTGCCAACAAAAAACCAAAACTTGAACAATTAAAAGAAACCAAAAAATACGAAACAGATATTGAAACTGGTGTTTCAAAAATTGATATTATGGTGTTCGATCTACAAGATGTTGGAGCACGTTTTTACACCTATATTTCTACTTTGCATTATGTTATGGAAGCATGTGCTGAAGCTAACATACCTATGCTTATTTTAGATAGGCCAAATCCTAATGGGCATTATATTGATGGTCCTATTCTGGAACCAGAACATAAAAGTTTTGTTGGTATGCATCCTGTTCCTGTGGTTCATGGAATGACCATTGGCGAATATGCGCAAATGATAAACGGAGAGAAATGGTTAGAAAATGGAATTCAATGTGATATTACAGTGGTTCCTGTTAAAAATTACACACATCAAACGGCTTATAGCTTACCTATAAAACCAAGCCCAAATTTACCAACTGATGTAGCTATCAATTTATATCCCAGTCTATGCTTTTTTGAGGGAACTAACGTTAGTGCTGGTCGCGGAACTGATAAACAATTTCAAATATTTGGAAGTCCTTTTTTGAACACTGACATGTTTCCTTACACTTATCTATTTATACCTCAACCTAACGAAGGTGCTAAATACCCAAAACATCAGGGTAAGTTGTGTTATGGAATGGATTTAAGTAAAAACAAACGATTGAACCGATTGGACTTGAATTACCTAATCGAAGCCTATCAAGCTACTGAAAATAAAGACGAATTTTTTAACGCCTTTTTTACCAAATTGGCTGGAACAAAATCACTTCAGGAACAAATTGAAGGCAGACATACTGCTTATGAAATAAAAAAGAATTGGGTTCGTGGTTTACAAACTTATGATACTATGCGACAGGCTTATTTGATTTATGAATAGAAGTGATTTGACAACACTTTGACAAGCTCAATGTGACAAAACAAGGTGAATTTATTTAATCTTTTTCTGGAATAATAGTTGGTTTTTGGTATGACTGAAATGGTTGTTTCAATAATTCCATAACCTGTCCATTCTTAACTTCATCCGGAAAGACATCGACTCCATACACTAATTTTTCTCTGTCCATTTTCATATAGGTACCGAATAATCTATCCCAAACCGAAAAAATATTTCCGTAATTAGAATCTGTATAAGGCAACACATAATGATGATGAATTTTATGCATATCTGGAGAAATCAAGAAGTAACTTAAAATGTGGTCTACCTTTTTTGGCAACTTAATATTAGCATGAGTGAATTGTGTTGCTACCAATGATAGGGATTGATACAACATGACAATTGCAATAGGCGTTCCTACAACGAACACACCAAAAAGTGTAAAGGCGAAACGAATAACACTTTCTATTGGATGATGTCTATTAGCTGTTGTTGTATCCACTTTATGATCTGTATGATGTACCAAATGTATCATCCAAAGTGGTTTTATTTTATGCTCGACATAATGCGCCAAGTATGCTCCGAAAAAGTCCAAGAATAAGATGCCTAAAATGCCATATAACCACAATGACATTTCTGGCAACCAATTAATAAGCCCAAAATCATTGGCTTTAACCCAATCTGCAGAATTTAATAGTAAAAATGCTAATCCAAAATTGATTAAGATAGTTGTTAGCGTAAAAAAGAAATTAGGAATTGCATGTTTCCATTTTTTATAATCAAATTTAAAAAGAGGAACTGCACCTTCCAACAACCAGAAAAGTGTTATACCTCCAATAAGAATGAGGCTTCTGTGCAGAGATGGAATGGTTTCGAAATAGTTTAATATAGTTTCCAAAGCCGTTATGTCTTTTCTATGATATACTTTATTTTTTTTAAGTCTGCTAAAGATACTTCATTTTGCCATTTCATAGATTCTTCTACTTTGTTTAACAGTCTGAATGTAGCATAATTTAAAAAAGCAAATAATGATCGGTTGATGCTATCAATTTGGGAGTCATCCAATTTTTTCAACATCCTGAATGCTTTTTTAGGCTTATTTAAAATTACATACTTTTTTATTTTTAACAATTCTATTTTTTGCTCAATAGCTTGTTTATTTGCCAAATCACTTATTTCAAGATTGCTTATGGCTTCTTGCAAGTAAATATCCGATAATTCAGCTATTTCCATTTTCAAGGATTTATTCGCAAATATGGCAAAATCCAAATATTTAGCAGCCAGCCTAAAGGAGGTTGTAAAATTTTGGTTATAGGAGTAGCTGTCTAATTCCTGTTTTAAAAAAGAAGTATTCAAAGCATAATTTTCGAGAATAGAGGACAAGTTGGTATAGTAGAATTTATTTTGGGAAGAATTGGTATTTAATATGTTTCCATTGGCATCCATAATTTTAATATTATCATCATTGAATTTTTGCATGTAATTAAGGTTTCTTTTTTCCTTAATATCGTCTAATAAGTCTTCATACTTGTACTCTGGAATTAACAATGGAACAAAATACTCCCAAATTATTTTATTATGGTCATCGTTCGCAAATAAATCAACTACTCTTAAACCTTCCTTTGGGTCATCTATAACTACCAGATAAGGATCATAAGACATATCTTCCCAAACTGCAAATATCATCTTGTTTTGAATTAGCGCTAACTTTTTAGCTACTTCTAAAGAAGTCAGCCATTCTTGCGAAAATGAAACATTGCAGGTGGTTACTATTAACAATAAAACCAATAAAATCTTCTTAATCATTCTAATTATAAATGTTTGTTTACAGAGTGTGTCTTAAAAATATATTAATTACAAGAGAATGACTCAAATTTTAACAAGTTTTTTCATTTCTTCTACAATATTAAAAGCAGCAGGACAAACGGCAACATTTTTTAAGGTTAGATTTGATATCTGCTGAAATTTCTTTCGGTCAGTATGTGGAAATTCTCGGCAAGCTTTTGGACGAACATCATAAATTGAACAATAATTATCTGCTCCTAAAAAAGCACAAGGTACATTTTGAAGGACATAATCTTTATCCTCATCTACCCGCAAATATTGCTCGATAAATTGTTGTGGTTTCTGTCTGAAATGTTTTGAAATTCTATCAATATCTTTATCTGTGAACAAAGGTCCAGTTGTTTTACAGCAATTGGCACACTCTAAACAATCAGTACGTTCAAATTCGGCTTCATGTAATTCTTGCATCAAATAATCCAATTGTCTTGGCGGCCTCTTTTTTAACTTGGTGAAGAAAGTTTTATTTTCCGAATGTTTATCTTTGGCTAGCTTTGGAAGATTGTCAATAATGTCTTGCATAGCACAAATTTAGTATAATTAAAAAGATGCTGAAACAAGTTCAGCATGACAAAAGAAAATGAAAGACCTTTTTGGACAAGCACTTCTAGATTATCAAAATAGCAATTATAAGGAAGACATCATCACTTCAACAAGTATTTCTGATGATGATGTGTTGCCAATTCCATATCTGTTTAGAAGCTATAAAAAAATGCCGAAACTGGAACAAAAAGCATTGGATCTGGCTTTCGGAAAGGTGTTGGATGTTGGATGTGGAGCAGGTAGCCATAGTTTGTATTTACAAAATGAAAAAGCATTAGATGTAAAAGCAATTGATATATCTAAAGGTGCTGTTGAAGTCTGCAAGAAAAGAGGAATTAAGCATGCTGAAGTTTTAGATGTAATAAAGGAAACTACACAATTCGATACGATTTTGTTGTTGATGAATGGTACTGGCGTTTTTCAAGAGTTAAATCAAGTAACCAAATACTTATCGCATTTAAAAAGTCTATTAAAAACTAATGGACAAGTTTTAATAGATTCCAGTGATATCATCTATATGTACGAAGCTGAAGACGGAGGTTATTTGTTTAATGAAAATGGCAATTATTATGGCGAATTAGAATATTATGTGAACTATAAAGATGAAAAAGAAGAGCCTTTTAAAATGTTATATTTAGATTTTAGGTTGTTAAAAAATGCTTGTTTTGCTCTTGGATTAAAATGCAAAATGCTCGCTGAAGGCGAGCATTACGATTATTTGGCTAAAATATATGTCTAGTGAATTATTGGTCTAGTTTAAATCCTTTTTCAGATAGTTTTGCTAAAACATTCTTATAAAGGTCTGCACTCCATATTTCTGTGATTTGCATCATTGATGCATTTACAGAATCTTGAGAACCTACAATCTTTTGTCCGGTTTCGCTCTTGTAAAACTCGTTCAATGCTACCTTGTCGCCTTCTGTTAATTCGGTCTCGCTATTTATCATTTTCTTACCTGCGGTCGTTTTATACAATGCATTCATATTCTTAACATCTTGATGATTAAAATGACCTCTGTAAGCAGACACAACCATTTGTCCCAGTTCATCTAAAGTATCTGGTTTTATCGATTCCAATTCTGTCCAAACTTCAGCTGACACATTCTGGCTTTCAAATTGTTGTTTTAAATGTGTGAACATTGAATCCACAACACCATCATAATAATTATATGTTCCATTATTCTTTAAGCATAACTTTACATCTTCGCTATATTCATCCACTACAACATCATCTTGAGAAAAAGACATAGTAGTTACTATTAATGCTAAAAGGAAAGTCAATATATTTTTCATTCGATAATATTTTGGTTAAATGTAAGTTTTTTTCTGTATAGAATCTTACAATTACTGTGCCACACCATCTACAAAGGTTTGTAGCACTTTTATGTTTGGAATTTCATTTACCGGAACTTCCATAATATTTTTATCTAGAATAATAAAATCAGCAAATTTTCCAGCTTCAATACTTCCTTTTTCATGTTCCTCAAAATTTGAATGAGCCGCCCAAATTGTCATTCCTTTTAAGGTTTCTTCCCTAGTTAATGCATTTTCCATCTGGAAACCACCTTCTGGATATTGCTTTAAATCCTGTCTGGCAACTGCTGCATAAAAAGTATAAAACGGACTCACATGCTCCACAGGAAAGTCAGTTCCTAGAACTATTGTTCCAGACTTTTCTAATAACTCTTTGTAGGCATATGCGCCTTTA
>CAYTSL010000155.1:0-5010 GCA_964440415.1 uncultured Flavobacteriaceae bacterium | reverse complement strand
GGCGAACTAATTCTCTCGGTACTTAAAATAACCGTTACGTTTGCAGTTCCACCTCGCATTTCTGGTCCATAAGATGGCATCCAGCTAACTTCTTCATCTTGCATTATTCCAGAATACGCTAATATTTTTCCCATTGATAGTACACCTTGACCACCAAATCCTGCTATAATAATTTCTTCTGTCATAATTTCTTATTTTAATTGTCCTTTTACTTTTATATCTCCAAGAGGAAAATAAGGGAACATATGTTCTTCCATCCAAATATTTGACTCATTTGGAGTCATTTTCCATCCAGAATTACAGTTTGATACAATTTCAACAAAGGATATGCCTTTTTTCAAACGCGTATTTTCAAAAGCCGTTTTAATTGCCTTTTTAGCTTTACGCACATGTTTGTGCGTGTGAACAGATTGTCTGGTCACGTAATAAGTACCAGGAAGATTAGCTACTAATTCGGTCATTTTTAATGGAGAACCCATAGTTTCAATTTCTCTTCCGTAAGGAGAAGTAGAAGTTTTCATGCCTTCAAGAGTTGTTGGAGCCATTTGTCCTCCTGTCATTCCGTAAATACCATTGTTTACAAATATGATGACTATGTTTTCGCCTCTATTACAAGCATGAATTGTTTCTGCAGTACCAATTGCTGCTAAATCACCATCACCTTGATAGGTGAATACATATTTATCTGGCCATAATCTGGAAATTGCCGTAGCAACAGCTGGAGCACGTCCATGAGCAGCTTGAGTTATATCAATATTCATGAAATCGTATGCTAATACAGAACATCCTACAGGAGCTACACCAATTGTATCTGCCGTAATTCCCAATTCGTCAACCACTTCCATTGCTATATTATGAGCAGTTCCATGTCCACAACCAGGACAGTATGACAGAGTAGTATCTGTCATTAATTTTGATTTACAGAATACTTGATTCTCGGGCTTTATGATGTCTAATACGTCCATGATTTATAATTTTTTGTTCTAAAGCTTCTAATACTTCTTCAGGTGTGTGAATAATTCCTCCAGTTCTTCCAAAATGTTCTACAGGTACTTTGTGTTCTACAGATAGTCTTACGTCTTCAACCATTTGACCAGCATTTAATTCTACACTTAAAATACCTTTAACTTGATCTGCTAATTCAAACAGTTGTTGTTTTGGGTAAGGGAATAAAGTGATTGGTCTTAACAGACCAACCTTTATACCTTTTGCTCTGGCTAATTCTACTGCTTTTTGAGCGATACGAGCACTGGAACCATAAGCAACGAATAAATACTCTGCATCATCACATTCTATTTTTTCGTAACGCAAATCTTCTTTTTCCATTTGTTCATATTTCTTCATTAATTTTCGAACCTTGGCTTCCATTTTTTCAGATTGTAAATCGAGAGATGTAATAATATTTCGCTTTCTATCCGTTTTACCAGTGGTTGCCCAACTATCATATCTTTTGATGACTTCTTCATCTGATAGTCGTTCCTTTTGGTCTTTTAAATACACTTTCTCCATCATCTGACCAATCAATCCATCTGATAAAATTAAAACAGGAGCACGATATTTAAAGGCTATATCAAAAGCATCTTCTACAAAATCTGACATTTCCTGTACAGATGCTGGTGCTAATACATATAGTTTGTAATCACCATGACCACCACCTTTAACCGATTGAAAATAATCTGCTTGAGACGGTTGTATGGTTCCTAATCCAGGTCCACCACGAACTACATTTACAATGACTGCTGGTAATTCGGCTCCAGCTAAATACGATATACCTTCAAGCTTAAGGGAAATACCAGGACTTGAAGAGGAAGTCAGTACTTTTTTTCCTGTACTTGCAGCTCCATAAACCATGTTTATTGCTGCTATCTCACTTTCTGCCTGTAAAACAACCATTCCTGTTCGTTTTTCTGGTCTCTCTGTCATTAAGTATTCAATAACTTCCGATTGAGGTGTAATAGGATAACCAAAATAAGCATCTGCACCAGCTCTAATAGCAGCTTCGGCCAATGCTTCGTTTCCTTTCATTAATTTTAATTCTGACATTATAATAATGTTTAAATAATTATTCGGTTACTTTTACTCTATAAACTGTAATTGCTCTATCAGGACAAACTAATGCGCAATTTGTACATCCTGTACATGCTTCAGGATTGCTCATGTATGCATAATGGTAACCCTTTAGATTTACTTCTTTAGACATACTTAAGACGTTGTCTTGACAAACAGGTATGCAAACTTCGCAACCTTTGCAGACTTCGGTATCAACTACGATAGCTCCTTTTACTTTTGCCATTTTAATAATTTTAGATGTGATTATTAATGGGTAATTAAATTATTCTCAAAGTTATGAGTAAAATACTGCATAAAGTATGATAAATATCAATTTTACATATTATACGATAAAAGGCTTTATAGTACAAATGTTACTTAAACGAATAGAATTTATTATCCTAATTCCATTTCTATTCTATCCGTTATTTTAGACAATTTAGTTTTGTAATCAAACCAAAAAATGCTTGTATCTTTTTTAAACCAAGTAAGTTGACGTTTAGCAAATCTGCGAGAATTCTTTTTAATTTCAGATATAGCAAACTCCAATGTCCATTTCTTATTGAAATAATTGAATATTTCTTTGTAGCCAACAGTATTTAATGAGTTCAAGTGCTGATAAGGCAACAGGGTTTTAACTTCTTCCAGAAGTCCCTCATCGATCATTAGGTCAACACGTTTATTGATTCTATCGTATATAATATCTCGATCTGCAGATAAGCCTATCGTTATAACTTTGAAATCACGTTTCTTTTTTTCTTTATTCAAAAACGAAGAATAAGGCAGGTTTGTACCAATACAAACTTCTAAAGCTCTTATAACTCTATGCGGATTGTCTACTGAAATATGATTATATGCTTCAATATCCAGTTCGTTTAATTGTTCTTGTAAAGTAGATAATCCTTCATCCTTCAGTCGTTTATTTAATTCCTCTCGAATTGCTGGATCTACAACTGGAAAGTAGTCTAACCCTTTAGTTACAGCATCTACATACAAACCAGAACCACCAACCATAACAACAATATTGTTTGTTTTAAAAAGCGAATCTAACCTCTCCATAGCATCTTTTTCAAAAGCTCCAACATTGTAATTATCTTTTACGGATTTGTTGTGAATAAAATGATGTTTTACTGATGCTAATTCTGTTGGAGTAGGAGACGCAGTACCAATTTGCATTTCTTTATAAAATTGTCTTGAATCTGCAGAAATAATCTCGGTATTAAAGTATTGAGCTAACTTTATACTTAAAGTTGTTTTACCAATTGCTGTTGGACCAACTATGGAAATTATAAGATTATTACCCATCATTTAATTTATGTCCGCAATGATGGCAGTATTCAGCATCGTCTCTATGATTGGAAATTAAGCAATTAGGACAAGATTCAGTGTTAGTATCTACGTCATGTCTACTCACACGAGTCATTTCAGATGTAATTATGCCAGTAGGAATTATTATTATACCATAACCTAATATCATTATCGCTGATGCTATTAGTTGTCCTAATGGAGTATGAGGAGCAATATCTCCATACCCAACTGTAGTAAGTGTTACAATAGCCCAATACACGCTTCTTGGTATACTTGTAAATCCACTACCTTGTTCACTTTCAACTAAATACATTATTGTTCCTAAAATGACACAAAGAATAATAACAAAAGATACAAATACAGCTATTCTGGCTCGACTCAATTTTAAAGCTCTTACTAAATTGGTTGATTCACCAATATATCTTGTCAATTTTAGAATTCTAAAAACTCTTAATAACCGCAGAGCACGGAGTGCTACTAAAGATTGTGAACCAGCAATAAAAAATGATAAGTACATCGGGATTGTGGACAAAAAATCAATAATACCATAAAAACTGAATATATATTTTGCTGGCCTTTTTACTGTAATTATTCTGGTAATATATTCAATACTGAAGAGTATTGTTATTACCCATTCTGAAACATATAGAAAAGAATGATATTTTGTATCAATACTGCCTACACTTTCCAGCATAACAAGTAAAATACTTGCAATAATGGCAATTAATAATAGAACATCAAATAATTTACCTGTAGGTGTATCAGCTTCATATATTATTTCGTGAAGTTTAGATTTCCAGTTTCTATTTGGTTTTAAATTGTTCATTGGTTAAATGTAATGAAAAGATTACTTATTTATTACAACTTTAAAACCTTAAGCTTTCTATTCTTTCGCATGTAATTCTGAATTATATGTTGTGTATCTCTATTGTTTTGCATTGGTGTGATTAAAGATCTGAGGACCTCATAATTATTTATCTGATAATTGAGATTAAAAAAGCCTAGGCCTTTAAATACTCCACTCTCAATAAGAATAGCACTTCGTTCATCAATATCTCTTCCTTTGTCTATAATTACCATGTTTTTATTATGATAACTATTTTTTTCTAAAAGCAATGATACACGTTTGTTATATTCTTCAGGGCGTTCTTTTTGTATGCATGCTCCTTCGCAAGTTTTTATTGAATAATTAAAACAACTGCTTTTTGTGTCGTAAAGACCTGTAAGTTTTTGACAAAGTTTATAATCCTCAACGGTTTTGAATAAAAAGCTTTTTGCACTTTGTCTGTTACTAAATGTTGTAACTGGATTTTTACGTCCATCAGCCTTATCAATTGTTAAATTTATATAACCATCATTATCATAAAAACTATATAATGCGTGTGTAAATATTGTTCGTCTTAAGGCCCTGTTATAGATTGGTTTTGTTTTTTTGATTTCTTCGCTTTCTTTTAATAAAGCAACCAATTCACTTCCTGTTGCTTCGTAAGTAACTGTGGCTACTCGAAGTTGTATTTTTTTAGATTTAGGATTGGTATTGGTAAAATGCTGATTGATTCGTCTTTTTATATTTTTACTTTTACCTATATATATTATTTCGCCATCTGCTTTATGGATGTAGTAAACACCTGTAATAGAGGGTAATTTTTCAAT
>CAYTSL010000154.1:0-5039 GCA_964440415.1 uncultured Flavobacteriaceae bacterium | reverse complement strand
CTAAAAATGCAAATAATCTAATGTTTTTTCTCATAATAGTTTGTATTGGTTTGGTCATCAATATACAAATTAAGTATTGGTATAATATAATTAATTGCGTTTTCATTAATTTAATTCCTTGGCACAAGTCTACATGGAAAATCATTCAATAAGGAAAAACAGAAGACCCATATTGAATAAATTGTGTCCATTTTCATTCTTAAACTATCAATCATTATCTTTAACTGAAGAAAAAAATCCAACTTCATAATCCGTAAAATGAAACACCTTTTATCAATTTTATTTCTTGCTTTAATCGCAACAGGCTGCAAAAATGATTCTAAAACCGAACTAGATACTTGGATATACCTTTTTGATGGTACAACCACAGAAGGCTGGAGAGCCTACAATGGAGAAACCTTACCACCTCAATGGGTTGTAAAAAATGGTGAATTAACCTTTGATACAGAGAAAAGGGATGAATCTAATTTTAAAGGAGGTAAAGATATTATCTACGCTAAAGAGGAGTTCGATAATTTTGAGCTGTATTTGGAATGGAAAATACCAGAAGGAGGTAATAGTGGTATATTTTATCACTTAAAAGAAGGTTACAATACGCCTTACGAAGTTTGTCCCGAATACCAATTACTGGATGATCTTAAATGGGAAGAAATAAATAATGCTACTTTGGAAGATTGGCAAAAAACAGGTGCTGATTATGCTATGTACTCACCAAATGAAGACATGAAGATCATTAAACCTGCTGGTGAATGGAATACTTCCAGAATCATTTTTACACCTAAAATGGTTGAGTATTGGTTAAACGGGAAAAAAGTCGTGTCTTTTGTTCCATGGACAACAGACTGGAAGAATAGAAAAAACAATGGGAAATGGAAAGATTTTCCAGATTACGGAATCCACAAATCAGGCTTTATTGGTCTTCAAGACCATGATAGTCCACTCTATTTTAAAAATATTAAGATCAAAAAATTATAATTTATTTTCCTGATATGAAAGCAAATCAACGTAGAGATTTTTTAAAAAAATTAGGTTTGGCTAGCGCTGCTATAACAGTTGGAACTGGCAGTATTTATGCTGATAATAAAAATATGGAGTATATAAAAAGAGAGGAGAAATATTCAGGTAATTCCAAGATCAACATAGCTCTTATTGGTGCAGGTGGAATGGGAAATGCAGATGCAGATACATGTTTAAAGCATGAAGGGGTTGAAATAATTGCTGTGTGCGACCTTTACCAAGGTAGGCTTGATGATGCTAAAATTAAATGGGGAAATGAAATTTTTACGACCACAAACTACAAGGATATTTTGGATAAAAAGGAGGTGGATGCTGTTATTATTGGCACTTCTGATCATTGGCATAAACAAATTTCTATTGATGCATTAAAAGTAGGTAAACATGTGTATTGCGAAAAACCAATGGTTCATTCAATAAAAGAAGGACATGATGTGATTAATACCTGGAAGAAATCTGGCAAGGTAATGATGGTTGGTGCCCAAGGAACCTCTTCTGTTGGAAACGAAATGGCAAAAGAATTGTTAGCTCAAGGCATGATAGGTGATCTTAATTTTGCAGAAGGATTTTGGGCGAGACACTCGCCTATTGGTGCTTGGCAATATCAAATTCCCAATGATGCTTCAGAAAAAACGGTAGATTGGGAACGATATGTTTCTAATACAATCAAACGACCTTTTGATGCCACACGATTTTTTAGATGGCGTAATTATAGAGACTATGGCACTGGAATGTCTGGTGATCTTTTTGTTCATCTTTTTTCAAGTTTGCATTTTATAACAAATTCTAAAGGACCCATTCAAATAGGAGCTTCTGGAGGATTACGTTACTGGAAAGATGGTCGGGAAGTTCCAGATGTTATGATTGGGATGTTCGAATATCCAGAAGTAAAAGAACATCCAGGTTTCAATCTTTCTTTAAGATGTAATTTTGTTGATGGCACAAGTGGGACAACTTACTTAAGACTTGTTGGTAGTAAAGGATCTATGGATGTACAATGGGATAAAATAATTCTAAAAAGAAACGATACGGATTCAGGAGATGCATTTGCTCAAGCCAAAGCAAAAGAAGCAGGTTTAAATATTTCTGATAGAAAGAAAATGCAACCACCAAAAGAAACCATTTATAAGGTTGAAGATGGTTACAAAGGTGCGCATTACGATCATCATGGTTATTGGTTAAAAGCCATTAGAACAGGTGGTAAAGTAGATCAAGATCCAGTTTTTGGATTTAGAGCTGCTGCCCCTGCCTTACTTTGTAATGATAGTTACTACCAAAATAAATTTATAAACTGGGATCCTGTTCACATGAAGTTGAAATAAACTTATATAATGAAATTAATAACCATAAAAAAGGCACATTTAGAATCAGAAATATCTGTTTTAAAAAGCAGACTAGAGGCAGAAGGAATACGGTGCTTTCTTAAAAATGAATATATAACTCAAATCATAAATTTCATGCCCTCTTTTGTGATGGAATTGCAAGTATCTGAATTTGATCTGGATGAGGCTCTGGAAATTTTAAAAGAATTTGAATCAGAAGCAAATTAAATTCAGTTAAAAATATTTTCACTCCTGAATTGATTTAAGAGACTTCACATTTATAAAAGTATTTATTTTTTTGAATTTACGATATACATATTTTTCATGCATTTTTTTTATCTTTTTAACAATAATAAATGTATTTTAGTGTAAACTAATTAACATTTTAACAACTATGACAAATCAAACGCATAAGTATGGCTCTATCCTTGTGATAGCAGGTATACTTTTTATTATTTGGGGCATCTTTGGATTAATGGATGCTAAAAACTACACGTATGCAGGTTACAATACCGATGACAATTGGGAAGTAATCAGAATTGAAGAAGGAAGTCCTGCCGAAGCTTCTGGATTACAATTAGGTGATGTAATTAAAAGTACTGGTGGAATAGCCGTTACTGATACTAAAGCGATAAATGAAAGACCCAGAGCTACTATTGGAGAAACCAGAGAGATGGTTGTAGATAGGAACAATGAAGAAGTTACGCTTCAATTAACATATGCAGAAATGATTAACAAGGACAGAACGAACAACATGGTAGGTTTTGTCATCGGGCTTTTATTCATTATTCTAGGCATTTATGCCAATAACAAACACAAGTCTTCATTAAGCTTTTCTTTTGCAGTTTTTTCAGTTTGTTTTGGATTCTTATTTATGGGCGGACCTTATATAGCTTCGGTTGCTTTGAGTTCTGTAGTAGGAATTATATCCACTGCAGTACTTTTATTCTCATTTACTGCATTAGCAATATATATGCTTCGGTATCCTCCAGAAAGTTCCTTTTTAAGTGGCAAAAACAGCAAATTACTATATGTACCAATGCTTATATTATTGGCTATAATTGTGATACTTGAAATAGTGCAACCCGATGGTTCCGGAACTCTTAACATGGTTATGAGATTGTTATTCGGAGTCTTTATAATTGGATATTTCTTAATTGCTTTAATTACGCTTATCCGTAAATATGCTAAAGCGAGTTCAGATGACAGGAGCTCTAAAGGTTTAAATCTTATGCTTCTTGGAGTTATTATAGGGATAGTACCAATATTAATTTACTTTACAATTGGAACCTTAGCACCTGGAACAGAATTGCCTGGTAATGATTATGTATTCTACACTTTTGCAATTATGCCTATTTGTTTTACTATGGCACTAAACAAATTAAGTCAGCAAAAAGAGGCAGCTTAATAAAGGTGAGATTTTTGTAATAATTTAGAAAGGAGGTAAATTTTATTTACCTCCTTTTATTTTACAAAACATGGGTTATAAAATTTACAAATAATACCATAAAAACACTAGTGGGATAATTATACCTAGTATTGTATAAATACCACCTCGACCTGTAATTCCATGTTTTCCTTTTACCATAAAAAATGAGGTTATAGCAAATAATATTAATGCAGCCGCAAAAGCATCTGAAAACCAGGTCCAAAGTCTGTTTGGATTGTAATGCAAGTAATTACTTTCATAAAACACTGGTCGCTTCTTTAAATACTCTGCTCGTACCTTGCCATTGTTAATATTTACAACAACAGAAGATCCTCCTTTTAAAAATACTTTAAGTTGATTCTTGTTGGGATAGTAATGTTTTTTATAGTTGTTCCTATTATCTATGGCATCTAGTAGCTTAAGAATACTAGGTTTAATATTAGAAGACTTGGCTAAATCTAAATTGGTTGTAAAGTAGTTTACCTCAACATTATAATTGGGATTCCAATCACTCATATGATTAAGGGCAATACCCGAAATACCGTAGATAAGTGTAGTACCAATAAAAAAGTAACCTATATCTCTATGCAGAATTCTACTCCATTTGCGGAGTCCTTTCATGAATTTGGACGCCACGCTATTGAACCTCTACATGCGACACATATTCTAAAGAATAATTAGAGATATGATCTGTATTATTGGCTTTCATTTGGTCTCTATAGTCCTGTACGTGTTTCTTTTTGGTTTCAAACTGCTCATCGTTGGATTGTCCTTCTGAATGGCTTTTAATATTATCTTCTTCCATTTTTAAGAGATATGCCTCATCAATTCGCTCTTCAGCAACGACTCCATTTAATGCGATTTCACTCCCAATTAAAGCTTCTTCAAAACGAGTATCAGAAGTTACATGAACTTTCCCATCGTCTGTAACCAATAGTAATTTTTTTCCACCATGCTTACAAACATGATCTACGATGCCTTTTACTTTAACCTCTTTAGCAACAAATTCTCCAGCCTTTGTATCAAATTCAGCTACCGCTAAAAGAGGAGTTTCTGCAACTACTTCTATAGTTTCCTGATTAGTTATTTCCCTTTTTTGAGCATCTTTTTTACATGCCGACAATACTAGAAGTAAAACAAAAATGAATGCAAATTTTTTCATCTCAATAATATTTTATGATTGTTATTTAATAGTTCTTTTTAAACTACTAAAATAGAGATGAGATTTTTCTTAAAAGATGATTAAAATCAGTTTAAAAGATAATCTTTGTGAC
>CAYTSL010000153.1:0-5071 GCA_964440415.1 uncultured Flavobacteriaceae bacterium | reverse complement strand
TGTTAAACACAAAGAAGATATGGAACCAAAAAAAAGTAAAAAAGCAGATGTTACAAGAAACAGCAAACTTTATTTAGCAGTAGGACTAGTATTAATGCTGTTTATTACGTACCAGGCTATCAATCATAAAACTTATGATAAGTCAGCTATAGATATAGGGCAATTAAATCTTGATGAAGAATTAGTAGAGGAAATACCTATTACTCAGCAATTAGCAACACCGCCACCTCCACCTCCTCCTCCTGCAGCGCCAGAAGTAATAGAAGTTGTAGAAGACGAGCAGGAAGTTGAAGAAACTGTAATTGAATCTTCTGAGACAGATATGGAAGAGGAAATAATAGAAGTAGAAGAGGTAGAAGTAGAAGAAATAGAAGAAGATATAGAGGTTCCATTTTCGGTAATTGAGAACGTACCAATCTACCCAGGATGTGAAAAAGGGAATAATGATAAGAAAAAAGCTTGCATGTCAGAAAAGATAGCCAAGTTTGTACAAAAGAAATTTAATACAGAATTAGCAGGTGAATTAGGTTTAACAGGAAGACAACGTATCAACGTTATATTTAAGATTGACAAAAACGGTAATATTACTGGAGTACGTTCTAGAGCACCGCATCCAAGATTAGAGAAAGAAGCCGCAAGAGTTATAAATATGTTACCTAAAATGAAACCAGGTAAGCAAAGAGGTAAAGCAGTAATTGTTCCATATTCTTTGCCAATTGTTTTTCAGGTACAAGATTAAGAAAATACTATTTTTATATTTAAAACCGTTAGCTTTATTAGTTAACGGTTTTTTTATTGTGTAATAAAAAATGTAGTATCTTTCGAGTTATAATAATTATTATCAAAATAATGAAGAAATTATTCCTACTAATAATTCTTGTTGGAATTCAATTAAACTTATCGGCTCAAGACTTAACCAACTACGAAAAACCACCTGTATTTCCCGAGTGTGATTCTATTCAAATTCAACAAACAAAACAGTGTTTCAACAATAAATTGTTTCAATTCATTTTTACTAATTTCAAGATTCCTCAAATAGTTATTGATGAAAATTATAAAGGCGATGTGGTAGTCCTTTTTGAAGTTAATGAAAAAGGAAGTTTTAATGTGTTGTATGTAGATGCAATGTATAATGAGTTAAAAGATGAAGTTAAAAGAGTATTTGATGCACTTCCAATTGTAAAACCAGCTACATATAATAGTAACCCTACCTACGTAAAATATTCAATCTCAATAAAAATACCGTTGGTTGATCAAACTTCTGAATATAATGCTGATGTTGAACAAGAATCTAAAGAAACAATAAATCCTATTAAGCAAGAGTTTGACGAATTGAACGAGAGCATGAAACCTTTCGAGGATTTAGAATATTCAAGTGAACTCAATATACCTTTTACTCATAGTTTTTATTCACTATTTGATCAAGAGATGAACCTAATTGGAGCCAATAACCATACAGGTTCAAAGCCATACATTTACTCTGAAGTAGCTCCTTATTCTGATTTAAAAGAAAGACGAAACAAAATGGTGAAGGGATCGGATTCTTGGGGGAGTAGGAAATTATTTGATGAACATTTAGTTCAATTACAAGGAAAAAACTATTGGTTTACAGCAGATTTAATTTTTGATTTATCTGTTGGTAAGGATACGGATGCCGATTTCAACTCTACTTTTAATAATACTCGTGGTATTAATTTTCAAGGTGGATTAGGTAAGAAATTTAATTTTTACACGGCTTTTTTTGAAAGTCAAGGACGTTTTGCTCAATATTATAATCAATACGCTGAAAGTATTGGGAAACCAAATTCTGATACCGAGGTGGCTATTGTTCCAGGACGAGGAATAGCTAAACGATTTAAAGATGATGCCTATGATTATCCTGTGGCAGAGGGGTATTTATCATTTACACCAAGTAATCATTTCAATCTACAGTTTGGATATGGTAAAAACTTTATAGGAGATGGTTACAGATCATTATTATTAAGTGATGTTGCTAGCCCTCATACTTTTTTGAAATTGAATACAAATTTTTGGAAAATCAAGTATACTAATACATGGATGTGGTTACGTGATGTTAGACCTGAAGTGCAAGAAGATGGTGCTTTTTTAACCAAGTATATGGCGAATCACTATTTGAGCTGGAATGTCTCCAAAAGATTGAATATTGGTTTATTTGAATCTGTATTGTGGGATGCCAGTAATGGTAGAGGATTTGATATTAATTATCTCAATCCGATCATTTTTTATCGTGCGATTGAGTTTCAATTAGGTCAGGACTCCGGTAACGCAATTATAGGAACTACCGCCAAATATAAATGGAATGACAATTTCAACCTTTATGGCCAATTTATTTTAGATGAGTTTTCTTTAGATGAAATTAAAGCTGGAAACAAAAGCTATCGAAATAAGTTTGGATATCAAATAGGTGCCAAATATTATAACGCATTCAAAGTAAAAAACTTAATGCTTCAATTAGAGTACAATCAAGTAAGGCCATATACCTATTCTCACCCGTCAATTGTTTTAAATTATGGCCATACCAACCAATCTATGGCACACCTTTGGGGTTCAAATTTCAAGGAATTTATAGTAATAGGAAGATACAATTACAAGAGGTGGTTTGGAGATGTTAAATTGATTATTGGTAAACGCGGTTTTGATTTTAATACTTCAGAAGATGATGGAAATTACGGTGGTGACATCTACAAGGATTATTTTGATAGAGTAAGTGATAATAATAACGAAATTGGTCAGGGTAATACAACTAATTCATTTTATTTAGAATTTGAAGCTAGTTACCTTGTTAATCCAACGACCAATCTCAAGCTTTTTTTCAATTTAAAAAATAGAAACTTCATTCCTGATGTTGATACTGTTACAACATTTGATAACAGTACAGTTTGGTTTAATCTGGGTATAAGAACAGATTTATTTAATTGGTATTTTGATTATTAAAATTATCTACTACTCAAACTTTTATAAAAAGTTCGTCTTATTTTCTCGCTGTTAATAAAACCCCAGCTATAGTCTAAATCATCGAATGGTTTTGTCAAATCTTTATTCGTAGCGACATGTTCTTCAGTTTTCCCCTTTTCAATCTCTTCTAGGATGGTAGTTTTTAAACTTTCAAGCATATTTAGAAATGCTTTGTATTCTTTTTTATTAGATAGGTTACCGTGTCCAGGAATGATTTTAGTATCATCATCAATTACAATTAATGCTCGTTTTACAGCATCTATATAGCCATCTACACTTCCTCCAGATTTTAAATCGATATAAGGATATAAACCATTAAAATAATTGTCACCCGTGTGTAAAACATTACTTTCAGTAAAATAGAGCAACGCATCTCCATCAGTGTGAGCATTTTCTACATGGAACACTAATACTTGTTCACCATTTATGTGTAAACTTAATTTGTCATTAAAAGTTATAACAGGAAGAGCTTTAATTGGAAGTGTATTACCTTCACTATCTGTTTGATTTGAAAGCCTTTTTCTAACATTATCATGAGCAATAATTGTCGCTCCTAAATTGGTCATATTTTCATTGCCACCTGTGTGATCGCCATGATGATGGGTGTTTACGAGAAAATTAATTGGTTTATCACTCAATTTCTTAATCGCACCTTGAATTTTATCAGTTAAATGAGCATATTGATCATCGATAACAAAAACGCCATCATCACCAATAAAAACGGCGATATTCCCACCTTCACCGGTTAACATATAGACCTTGTCAGTTAATTTAATAGTTTCAATGGTAATCTCTTCATCTTGGGAATATGCCATTACTGACAGCGCATAAATTATAATTAAATTGACAAGTTTTAATGTTTTCATAAGTCTTTAAGCTAAAGTATTGTGATTTCTAAATTTACAAAAACTTTCCTGACAGATTAAATAAGAGAAAATTTACCTAATAAAAGGATTGCTCAAATTACCTGAATGAAGTATCTTTGCTGGCTCAATTGAGCAAATCTAAATTTGAATAGCGCGCAAACCACCATACCAACTGTATCCTTCATTTCTAATTTTAAAGAAATAACAAAATTTAGGCTTTCCTTAAGTGTGGTATTTTCTTCACTCGCTGGATATTTATTAGGAGCCAGTTTTGTTGATCTCAAAACATTAATTCTTTTGGCTATTGGTGGATATTGTATGGTTGGCGCATCAAATGCATATAATCAAATCATAGAAAAGGATTTAGATTCCTTGATGCTACGAACACAGAACAGGCCGATACCTGCTGGTAGAATGTCTGTAAACAGTGCATTTACAATTGCTATTTTATTAACTTTAATAGGTTTAGCAATATTATATAGTATTAATCCTAAAACAGCCATGTTTGGGGCAGTTTCAATATTCATCTATACTAGTGTTTATACCCCTTTAAAAATTAAGACACCATTTTCAGTATTTGTAGGTGCGATTCCAGGAGCCATACCATTTATGTTGGGTTGGGTAGCCGCTACAAACGATTTTGGAATTGAACCAGGAACTTTATTTATGATTCAATTCTTTTGGCAATTCCCTCATTTTTGGTCTATTGGGTGGTTTTTATATGAAGATTATGAAAGAGCAGGGTTTTTTATGTTGCCTACAAAAAAGAAGGATAAAGGTACTGCTGTCCAAATAATTGCCTATACGGTTTGGACAATTCTAGCTTCAATACTTCCGGTTTTTGGATTTACAGGTAGTTTAAAGCTATCAATTGTATCTGCAATAATTGTGTTTTTATTAGGTTTGGTAATGTTGTATTTTGCTATTTTATTATTTAAAAAAATGACGGCTAAAGCAGCAAAAGAACTGATGCTTGCAAGTGTCTCATATATCACTTTGCTTCAAATAGTTTATGTTTTAGATAAATTTATAAGATAATGGATTTAACAGAAGGAACCATACAAGAAAAGAATATAAGGGCAAAAAAAATGATGCTTTGGTTTGGTATTATTTCCTTGATTATGTCATTTGCAGGATGGACCAGCGCTTTTGTAGTAAGTAGTACAAGAGAGGATTGGTTAAAGGATTTTCAATTACCAGACGCTTTCTTAATAAGTACAGTAGTTATC
>CAYTSL010000152.1:0-5098 GCA_964440415.1 uncultured Flavobacteriaceae bacterium | reverse complement strand
AAGAAAGAAAGACGAGGAGCGAATGTGTCAATGTCCATTCCAGCATCGAGACCTTTACGTATATATTCCAATCCGTCAGCCAATGTATAGGCCAATTCAATGTCACAAGTGGCTCCAGCTTCCTGCATATGATAACCAGAAATACTTATGCTATTAAATCTAGGCATATTTTTGCTGGTATACTCAAAAATATCTGAAATGATCTTCATTGATGGAGCAGGCGGATAGATGTATGTATTACGCACCATAAACTCCTTAAGAATATCATTTTGTATAGTTCCAGCCAGTTGTTCTGGTTTTACACCTTGTTCTTCTGCAGCAACTATGTAGAATGCCATTATTGGTAAAACAGCTCCATTCATGGTCATTGATACGGACATTTTATCCAGAGGGATCTGATCGAATAGAACTTTCATATCTTCAACCGAATCAATTGCAACGCCAGCTTTCCCTACATCTCCTACCACGCGTTCATGATCACTATCGTAACCTCTATGTGTTGCAAGATCGAATGCAACTGACAGTCCTTTTTGACCTGCAGCAAGATTGCGTCTGTAGAAGGCATTACTTTCTTCAGCAGTTGAAAATCCAGCGTATTGGCGAATGGTCCAAGGTCTGCGAACATACATCGTGCTATAAGGACCTCTTAAGTTTGGAGCAATTCCAGCTACAAAACCAAGATGGTCAAAGTCTTTTATATCATTTTTTGAATAGCTGTCTTTAACAACAATATCTTCTGCAGTCAAAAATGAATTTGAAGATTTTTTCAAATTATTTTCAGATTCAATAATCTTTAAATGCTGGATATTTTTTCGTGGCATTTCTTTATTATTTATAATTCTCCGATTCTACTGGTTTGTTTTTAGCATCTTCCTTGTCAAAATCCATATCAAATAGTTTCGCATAATACATATCTAAAGCAATATAAGTTGCAAGATAAATATCATTAACTGCTAAATAAGCCTTTCTTCTTAAAGGTTCTCGAAACAATTTGGTACTCATGCTATTGGTGGTGATTAAGGCATTAAAAGTTGTTTTTAAATCTTTGTCTGTTAAGTTATTGGCTATACATTTAACAAGTTCGTGATCGTAGTTTAAAGACTTGGTTTCGCCATCTAAATTCCATAGTTCTGTATCTGTTTTTAAGATTTCGAAAATTTCTTGAGTATGTGGTGACGGTATTTTATTAAAATTAGCTCTACTGTTTTGTCCATAATTTACGACTCTTGGATAGGCCTGCGACAAACTTTCTCTTCCTTTCTGAGAAAAATAATCAGTAATATCTGCTTCAAAAGAGTAAACGGCTTCTTTAATAAGGTCTAAATCTATATTTTCACAATTTACCTGAAATTCTTTTTCAGAATATTTATATTCTGATAATTTGGGGTCATTTTTGCAGTTTGTAAAAACGACCATGATCAATAAAATAATAGTAAGTTTTAAGTAAGTTTTCATGACTAATAATTTATTCGGTTTTTAATCTATTTTGTTCAATTTTTTCAGCCAGACGCTTCTCTAAAATAGGTTCAATTAAGGTTTTTCTTTTATTGGTTTTAACAAAAGGAAATAATTCCATTTCATCTTTCATTTTGTCATTAGGATTGGGATGTTTGTTGGTACCTAATAAAATTTCTTCACCCTTTTTGAATTGCTCCTGTTCTTGTGCAGCACTTTCCTTGATTTTACGTTGGATGGTTCCTTCCTTTAATTGCTTTAAAAAACCACCATTTGTCTCAATATCTTTGAATAATTCTAGGGCCTTTTCAGCCAATTGAATTGTTAAACTTTCGATATAATACGCACCATCTGAAGGGTTGTTTACCTTATCCAGATAACTTTCATTTTTCAAAACCAATAATTGATTTCTGGCAATACGTTCACCGAATTCATTGTCTTTATGATAAAGGGAGTCATAGGCCAAATTACAAATTGTATTTGCTCCACCTAAAATTGAGCTCATGCATTCAGTTGTGGTACGCAATAGATTAGTATTATAATCGTAAAGTGTCTTATTACGCCTTGTAGGGGTTACAAAAATGTGACATTCTGGATCGATGGCATATTCTGAAGCCAAAGATTTCCATAATAGTCTTAATGCTCTTAACTTAGCAATTTCAAAGAAATAATTTGTTCCAACTGATACCTTAAATGATATTTGATTTTTAATGGTATCTCCAAAATGATTCAAATATTCATTTGCATGAGCTAGTGAATAAGCCAATTGTTGCACAATTGTAGCACCAGCATTTTGATATAATGAAATATCAATACTTAAAGTATTTTTAAGATTATTTGAGTCTTTTAATATATTTTCGAGCCCTAAATGATCCTCTTTTAAATCTTTAAACCAATTTCCTGTTTTTGCCAGATTGCCTACTATATCAGTATTGATGAATATCCCAGATTTAGAATTGATACTATTTAATTGCTTAACAAATTCCGCATCTAAAAACTGTAATTCAAAATGAATTGGAACAGAATTAAGATCAATACCTTTTAATAATTCGCTAACCGATATCTCTTTAATGGGCACCACAAAATGGATACTTTCTGCTCCTTTGTTTAAAACATCTAGTGCTTTTATATTTGCCCTCTTAACATATGACACATAAATTGATTGACAAATCTTAAATTCTGTGGCTTTCGTTTCGGACACATTTGGAAGCGAATCAAACTCATCTGGATGATAGAATGGTTTTACGTCAATTCCTTCATTGGTTTTCCAAATAAGTGTTTCGTTATAATCTAAACCTTTTAGATCTACTTGGATCTTTTGTTTCCACTCTTTAGAGGAAACAGAATTAAATTGCTTAAATAAAGATTTATTCATCTTTAGATTGTTTAACTATACTGTCTTCGTATTCGATTATATAAATTTCTTCTTTCTCCTTTTTCATGTAATATTTTTCTCTTGCAAATTTTTCTAAACCATCATCCTTGTTCAATTTTTCAATTTCTTTATTGTCTTTCTTTATTTCTCTTTTATAATATTCCTTTTCATTTTCCAGATCATCCATTTCTTTATTAAGCTCGTGATGAGTCAAAAGAGAGTTGGTGTCAAAGAACAACATCCAAACAGCAAAGACTACAAAAATTAGGACAAAGATGTTTTTAAAAATACTTAACACTTGTTTTTTTCCTTTAGCCATTTTACAAACTTTCGTTTATTATAGTCTTAACTATATCTATGGCTACAGTATTGTATTTATTGTTAGGAATAATAATATCGGCATACTCCTTCATAGGCTCAATAAACTGCTGATGCATTGGTTTTAGTGTAGTTTGGTATCGTTCTAATATTTCTTCAATACTTCTTCCTCTTTCAGCAATATCTCTCTTTAACCTTCTGATAAGCCGTTCATCACTATCTGCATGTACAAATATTTTTATGTCGAACATATTTCGTAATTCCGGATTTGTAAGAATTAAAATACCCTCTACGATCATGACTTTTCTGGGATGGGTTAAAATAGTATCCCCTGTCCTGTTATGCTTAACAAAAGAGTATACAGGTTGCTCGATAATATTCCCCTTTTTTAATTCTTTTAAATGATCTACAAGTAATTCAAAATCTATTGATCTGGGATGATCAAAATTAATTTTTACTCGTTCATCATATGATAAATGTGAAGTGTCTTTATAATAAGAGTCTTGAGAAATTACCCCAACTTCTCCTTCAGGAAGTTCAGCCAGAATTTGATTTACTACGGTTGTTTTGCCGCACCCTGTTCCGCCTCCAATACCTAATACAAGCATTAAATTCTATTTTTAGTTTATACAAATTTACTACTATTTCTTGGGAATAATTTTAACAATTCCAACATTTTCTACTCCAACATAAATATAACCATCAGGCCCTTGTTTTACAGACCTGACGCGACCTAATCCATTAATCAATTTATCTTGTTTTACTACTTTATTTTCACTAATAACACATCTGTCTAAATATTGAAATTTTAATGAGCCTACTAGAAGATTTCCTTTCCAATTAGGATATATATCGCTGCTTATAAAGGTCATACCACTTGGTGCAATAGATGGTACCCAATAATGTAAAGGTTGTTCCATTCCTGGTAGTGACGTATGATCAGTAAATTTTGTGCCACTATAATTTATGCCATAACTAATTAATGGCCAGCCATAATTTTTACCTGGTTTTATGATATTAATTTCATCTCCACCTTTTGGGCCATGTTCATGAGTCCAGATCTCTCCTGTTTCAGGATGCTTAATCATACCTTGCGGATTTCTATGACCGTATGAATAAATTGCTTTTTTAGCGTTGGGATTATTTAAAAACGGGTTGTCATCTGGAATAGAACCATCGTCATTTATTCGATAAACTTTTCCACAATCAATCGTTATTTCTTGAGGATTTACATCTCTATTTCCTCTGTCACCGATGCTAAAATATAAGTATCCGTCATTATCAAATTCAATTCGAGACCCAAAATGCTGACCCTTTCCAGAATCAGGTGAAGCTTTGTAAAGTATTTGTTTCTCAACAAGAGAATTGTCTTTAAGTTTGGCTCGCATAATGGTTGTGTTAGCTGTATCGTCATTATCATCTTCAGATGAAGCATATGAAATATATAGCCAACCATTTTCTTCATAGTTTGGGTGTAACTCAATATCCATTAAACCTCCTTGACCTACTACTTCAATTTTTGGCAATCCTAAAATGTTGGATTTTTTATCATTTTTAAAATGAATAAGCTCACCAGATTTTTCTGTAATTAACATAGAGTTGTCAGGCAGGAAAACAAAACTCCATGGGATGTCTAATTCAGGTATGACAACCTCATAAGAATGCTCTTTATTTTCAGGGTTTTTATCTTGTGCACAGGCATAAAAACTTAATGATATTAGTAAGGTATAAATGAGTGGTTTTAGTTGCATAAATTAATTATTAAATGAAATAATATTTTAAAGATAATTATTATTTGTTATTCAAGAAAAGCTATATATTTGCAATCCTAAAATGATAACTATTTCGGGGTGTAGCGTAGCCCGGTTATCGCGCCGCGTTTGGGACGCGGAGGTCGCAGGTTCGAATCCTGCCACCCCGACCATTAAAAGCTGAACAAGAAATTGTTCG
>CAYTSL010000151.1:0-5113 GCA_964440415.1 uncultured Flavobacteriaceae bacterium | reverse complement strand
GACATAAGCAGTACAAATAAGGTGGCAATTCCCATTCCTAATCCGTTAAAAGCCGATGAGGTCACACCCAAAGTAGGACACATACCCAACAACATGACAAAAACAGGATTGTCTTTGATGATACCCTTAAAGAAATTCTCTTTCTGATTCAGTTTTTCTGCCATAGCATCTAGTTTTTAGATTCTTCCTTTGAAGCATTATGTTTTATAAACTCATCATATGCCAATTGGGTAGCTTCGCCAAAAGCACGTGTACTTATGGTAGCTCCAGTAAGTGCATCAACATCGCCTCCATCTTTAGTAGGTTTTACATTGAATTCAGATGGTTTTTGGCCTCTGAATTGTCGCAGGAACTTGTCACCTTTCATTTTGGTTCCCAGACCAGGTGTTTCTTTCTGCTCTAAGACCACAATATTCTTTATACTGCCATCCAATTGAAAACCTACCATAAGTTTTATTAATCCGCTATATCCTTTTTCAGAGGAACTAACAACTGCAATTCCTGTGAGTTCATTATTTAAATTACCAGAATAGATCTCAACGCTATCCTTAACCTGATCGGATTTGATCATTTTAACGTCTTCAACAGGGTTGTTATCAAAATCGGCCATTACCTGTTTTAAAGCATTCACTTTTCGTGCTAATTTGGCCTCTGCTTTAGGACCAACCGTTAAATCATTTACGTAACCCAAAGACAATCCAGCAACCAGAGTAATGACGAACAATGTAATGATCATGTTTAAAAATGTAGATTCCTTCTTGCTCATAACTACAGGATTTTAGATTTGATTTGGTTACCAAATCGACGTGGTTTAAAATAGGTGTTTATCAATGGTACAAAGGCATTCATGATGATTATGGCAAACGAGATACCTTCTGGATAAGCTCCAAACAATCTTATTACAACTGTTATAGCACCAATGCCAATTGCAAAAATGATCATGCCTTTTTTTGTCATAGGACTCGTCACCAGATCGGTTGCCATATAAAAGGCTCCCAGAATGGCTCCACCGGAAAGCACATGGATCAATGGATTTGCATATTGTTCAGGATCTACCAACCAGAATATTCCTGTCATAACTGCCATGGTTGCCAAAACGGTTATAGGAATATGCCAGGTAATTACTTTTCTAGCTAACAAGAAGACACCACCCAGCAATAATGCCAAAGCAGACATTTCACCAACCGAGCCACTGGTAATTCCTAACAAGAGGTCTATTGTAGAAGGAAGTTTTGCACTTAGAGTTGACATGGTTTCTCCATACATCAGTCCTTCTTTTATAATTCCTAAAGTGGTTTCACCTGTTACTGCATCAACCAAGGATAGGTTGTTTTCAACTGGAGTAGGCCATGAGGTCATTTGTACCGGAAAGGATACTAATAAGAATACACGACCAACCAAGGCCGGATTAAAGATATTGTATCCTAAGCCTCCAAATGATAATTTGGCGACGCCAATAGCAATTAAGCTACCGACTATCACCATCCATATGGGAAGGCTCGAGGGCAAATTGAATGCGAGTAGAATTCCTGTGATCAATGCTGAACCATCACTGACTGTGATCGCTGTTTTTAATAAATACTTTTGTATTACGTATTCAAATAAAATACAGGATACAACAGCTACTGATGTAACAATCAAAGCACTGAGGCCGAAGACATAAATAGAAACTAAAAATGCTGGAATTAATGCGTAAAGCACATCATACATAACTTTTTTAGATGTTCTGGCTGAGTGTATGTGTGGAGAGGCTGAAATTATAATTGGATCTGCCATTTTAGTTCTTTGCAGTGTTTAATTTTTTAACAATACTTTTTCCAAATCGGATGTAGTCTAACAAAGGTCTGTGTGAAGGACAAACATAACTGCATGAACCACATTCAATACATGTCATAATATCTTCTGATGCTGCTCGTTCGTAAAGACCTTTTTCAGATAAATTCATGAGCAGATGAGGTTCTAATCCCATTGGGCAAACGAAGACGCATTGTCCGCAACGAATACAATTTTTTGCTTCTTGTCTGCTGGCTTCTTCTTCATCAATAACCAATATTCCAGAGGTTCCTTTAGTAACAGGAACATCTGTATTTTTAATGGCTTTTCCCATCATTGGTCCACCATTTACTATTTTTCGGGTTCCTTCTGGTAAACCACCAACTTCTTCAACTAGATCTTTTATAGGAGTACCAATTTTAACCCAAAAGTTAGAAGCGTTTTCTATTTTTTTACCTGTAACCGTTACAACACGCTCAATTAATGGTTGATCGTATTGTATCGCTTGATAAATAGCGAAAATAGTTCCGACATTATGTACGATAACACCAACATCCATTGGTAATCCGCCTTTTGGAACTTCGCGTTTTATAATGGCTTTTATTAGTTGTTTTTCGCTTCCTTGAGGATATTTAACTTGTAAAGCTGCTATTTTAATTCTTTTATCAGATTGAGCTGCTTTTTTTAATACTTCAACAGCATCTTTTTTATTGTTTTCTATTCCAATGACAGCCTCATGAATATGTAAGGCATGCATTAAAATTTGGATTCCAACAATAATCTCATCTGCTTTTTCGAGCATTAATCTGTGGTCTGCTGTCAAATATGGTTCACATTCAACACCATTAATAATCAAGCAATCAACATGATTATCATTTTTAAGATCTAATTTAACATGAGATGGAAACGTTGCGCCTCCTAAACCAACGATTCCAGAATCTGTAATATGTTTTAGAATATCTTTTTGATTCATGGTTATCTCCTTTTTTAAAGGAAAATCTGGAACTTCAAAATTAGATTCGTCTTTTTGGTCGGTTCTGATTACGATACATTGTTTTTTATAACCACTTGTATCAACAATCATATCTAACTTGGTAACAGTTCCAGCAACTGGAGAATGTATGTTTGATGATACAAATCCACTAGATTTAGCAACAACTTGTCCGATCTGAACTTTATCTTTTCTATCAACAATTATTTCTGAAGGAATACCAATATGTTGAGCAATAGGCACATAGACAACCTTTGGTACAGTCATCCTTTTAATTGCTTTTGAAGAGGTTATCTTATTTTCAGCAGGATGAATACCACCTTTTGGAAATGTTTTAAGCATTTGGTCTAGGATTTACAGATTCAACACCAGTTTTAACTACAGGTTGTTCCTGTGGTTTTTTTACTTTTTTTACTGGGAAGTTGGTTTCTATAATGGAATGTGTTGGACAAACTTCAACACATTTTCTACAAAGCGTACATATTGCAGGATCTATGTATGCCAGATTGTTATTCATTGTAATAGCATCTTTCGGACAAACATCATCACATTTAGAACAACCAATACAAGCAACATCACAAGATTTTTTAGCAATACCACCTTTATCTTCATTTAAGCAACCTATAAATATTTTAAGATCACGTTTGTTTTTAGGACGCATTTCAATAATATCTCTCGGACACGCTTTAACACAAGCTTCACAAGAAGTACATTTATCTGTTATGATGACAGGTAAACCAGTACTTTCATCCATATACATGGCATCAAAATCACATACTTCAACACAATCACCATCACCTAAACATCCATATTGACAATCTGTTTCTCCACCATAAACCATCGCAGAAATTGCACAGGTTCTTGGTCCTTGATATATGGTCGTTTTTGGACGAACATCACAACCTCCTTGACATCGTAATACAGCAACAGTTGGATCTTTTTCTGCAACTTCTTTGCCTAAAATTTCAGACACCAGCTTCATGACATCATTCCCACCAACAGGACAGAATAACTCCGAAATATCATCGGAATTCACTAATTTTTCTGCAAATGCTTTACAGCCCGGAGAACCACAACCACCACAATTTGCAGCAGGAAGAATTTCATCAACTTCCGCAATTAACGGATCTTCATAAACATAGAATTTTTTAGAAACTACAAATAATATCACCGCAGCTACCACCCCTATTGATGATAAGAGCATTGCGCTATATAGAATAGAATACATCATTTTAAACCAATTTTAAGATTGAGACTTTAAATACTTTCTTAAAAGAATTTCTTAAAACATAGAGTGTAAAATAATAAGGAACCAAAATCGCGATCGACAATAGGCCAGCAATCCATTCCTTATAAATAGAAGATGAGATGATTAGAACACTAATTAGTAAAATAAAAGGAAATACGTAAGCCCAAAACACGGCTTTTAATCCGAGATCTTTTCTTAGTAATACTTCTACTGTCTCATTCAATTTCAAAGATTGCGTAGAATTGTATACCTCTATTTCTTTTGGACCGGATTCTGCTGCACCACATGCACCTTTAGCATGACATGCTTCGCAATTGATATTTCCCATTAAAGAAACCGTGACAACATTATTGGCGATCTTAGAGACCACACCTTCATGTTTCACAATTTCATCATCTTCTGTAATAACACTATTTGAATTAAGGTTTTCCATCAAAATCAAGCTTTTAAAGCTTTTATGGCACAAAAATATAATATCTCTGTACCCTAAAATATGACATTTGTTAGTGTTTAAACGTTTTTTTTATGCAAAAATGTTTGTTTTTTAATAAAATGTAAAATATATTTGTCATATAGGAAAGTATATTTTCCTAAATAGAAAAAATATTTGTCAATTAATATCAAAATTATGACTTTAAAGAAAATAGTGGATTGCGAAAGACAACGCTTAAACAAAATTCAGAATTATAGACTCCCAGTTTACTTTAAAACGATTGGAATCATTCTACTTATAATTTCATTTGTAACATTGATGAGCAGAATGTTTATTGATGATCAGCCTGAAATAATACGAGAACTATCTAAAAGAGGGCTTTTAATAGGCATGTTATTAATTTCCATTTCAAAAGACAAAGAAGAGGACGAGCTAACGATGAAGTTGAGATCACAATCTTATTCAATAGCCTTTGTAGTAGGTGTTATTTATGCTTTAGTGATGCCTTATGTTGATTATAGCGTTTCTAATGTTTTAAAACCGGAAGGTGAAACATTAAAGGATTTGGGTGATTTTCAGGTGCTCATTTTCATGCTAATGATTCAGTTAATGTTTTACTACACTTTAAAACGCTCTAGATAATGCAAAATACTATTAAAGTTGAGCG
>CAYTSL010000150.1:0-5131 GCA_964440415.1 uncultured Flavobacteriaceae bacterium | reverse complement strand
TATGACCAATAGCTACTAAATATCGTTTTATTTCTTGTCTAACTTTTGGTGCTAATATTAATAAACCAATAATATTTGGGAATACCATTGCGAATATCATAGCGTCAGAAAAATCGATAACAGAGCCTAAACTTGAAGAAGCTCCAACAACAACCATCATTAAAAATAATGATTTGTAAACTATATCGGTAATCTTACCTCTTCCAAATAAATAGGTCCAACCTTGTAATCCGTAATATGACCAAGATAACATAGTTGAAAAGGCAAACAAAATAACTGCAATCGTTAATACTATTGAGAAATTTGGTATTGCTGCCTCAAATGCTAATGATGTTAAATCCACACCTCCAATACGTTCTCCGTTAGAATTTAATAATACTTCTTTATTAACAACATCACCATAAGCGAATAAGTTTTTCTTTAAATTCATTATTACAATTACCAAAGCAGTCATGGTACAAATAACAACTGTATCAACAAAAGGACCAATAGATGCTACAATACCTTCACTTGCTGGGAATCGTGTTTTTACAGCAGCATGGGCAATAGATGCTGAACCAACTCCTGCCTCGTTTGAAAATGCTGCTCGTTGAAACCCAACAATCATAACTCCAATAATACCTCCTAAAGCAGATTTTGCACTAAAGGCACCATCCCAAATTTCTGAAATAGCAGACGGGATTAATGACCCATTTAAAAATATAATAATGAGTGAAGCTCCTATAAAAATGATGGCCATAAAAGGAACTACTTTTTCTGTTACTCTACCTATCCTTTTTATACCGCCAATAATAACTAACCCAACTAAAATTGCCAAAACTACTCCAAACCAAAATCCTGCAGAGCCAGAGGTTGTGTTTGCCAAAATTTTAAATTGTGCTGCAGCTTGATTTGCCTGAAACATGTTGCCTCCTCCAAATGAACCACCAACAACCATAATTGCAAAAAATACAGCTAATACTTTACCTAAAACTCCTAAGCCATTTTCTTTAAGTCCTTTTTTTAAATAGTACATTGGACCTCCATAAATTTTTCCATCCTCACCTACTTCACGATACTTAACACCTAAAGTTGCTTCAACCAGTTTTGACGACATACCTAACAATCCAGCAAGAATCATCCAAATAGTTGCTCCAGGACCTCCAACTGCAATTGCAACAGCTACACCAGCAATGTTACCTAAACCAACTGTTGCTGACAAGGCTGCTGTTAAAGCTTGAAAATGTGTAACTTCACCAATAACACCTTCTTTTTGTATAGTTTCAAAAGAATCTCCATCTTCACTTGGTGTTGGATCTCCTGCAATTATTTCGGCAACGTGATGATCTATTTCATCGTATTTTCCACGAGTTGCTCTTATGGCAACTCCTAACAATGTAAAGTTTGCAAACCTATTATAAAGAGTGAAATATAGAGCTCCTAATAATAAAATAATTATAACAATTGGAACATCCTTACCAACAATATTTATTGGGTAAAAAACAACAGAAGTTACTGCGTCTGAAACTGGCTTAAACCAAGTTTCTATTTTTTCGTCAAATCCCATTTCTGGGTCTTCTTGTGCGAATGTTAAAACTGGTAAAATTAAAGTGAATATTGAAAGAAGATATTTCTTCATATTATATTAAAAGTTAGTTAGTGTTTTCCTTACCAAAAATTGCAAAAAAGCAATTTCGACCTCTCCAAAGGAGAGGTATATAGGCAACCTCGACACTTTGTGCAAAGGAATTAATTTAATTTAAAGACAGCAAGATGCTAAAAAAAAATGATTTTATAAAACATATGCTGTTAAAAGGATTTGCGAAACTATATGTTATACAGATTATTTAGCTTGTTGATTTGCTCTGGTCTGCCCAAAACAATTATTTTGGAATTATGAATCAACAATCTATTTGCATCAGGATTTATAGTGTATTTACCCTCCGGACTTTTATAGCCTATAACTGTACACCCTGTTTCGTGTCTCAAATCAAATTCCTTAATAGATTTTGGTTTAGACGGATCATATAATACCTCAACAGGAACTTCTTCAATATTGATACTATCTTTTCCTATAATTGACAGATTATCTATAAACTCCACCAGATCTGGAATAACAACCAGAGATGCCATATGGTCACCACCTATCTTATCGGGAAGAATAACATTATTGGCTCCCGCAAGTTTAAGTTTACTGTATGAGGCTTCTTGCGAAGCACGACTAATAATATGAATTTTCTTATTTATTTGTCTGGCTGATAGCACTACAAACAAATTATCGGCATCATTTGGAAGAGCCGAAATTAAAGCACTTGCCCTTTCAATTCCTGCACTTTGAAGGACTTCATCTTCATTGGCATTTCCTTCAATAAAAGAAAAGGAGTCTGATTGATTCTTTTCAACACAATCCTTGTCTTTTTCAATAACTACAAAAGGCTTCTTATAAGCGAGTAATTTTATAGCAGCTTGTTTTCCGTTTCTTCCAAAACCACAAATGATAATATGGTTAGACATATTGTCGATTTTTTTCTGCATCCTTTTAAGTTTTAATTCTTCAATATTGTTTTTGCTCAAAATATATTCGGTAATTATCGAAATAGCATAACCAACAATAACAACACTTGCCAGTATTAAAAATACTGTAAATATTTTAGAAAATTCATCTAAAGGATGTACCTCCCCAAAACCAACAGTTGTAATAGTAATTACAGTCATGTAAATTGAATCTATCCATGTATAATCTGATATGAATTTAAACCCAAGAATTCCAATAAACAGCAAGATCAATAGCAATAAAATTGCTACATAAATTTTGGTTTTAAAGATATTAAACAGTCTATGCATACCAAATTACAAATCAAATACAGAACTACGTTTTGTATAAATCAAATCTTTTATTTTTATCCAAAAAGCCAAAAAAAGATACAAGGCAAAACCGAATCCAAGAGTAACAAATGTCAAATACATAAAAGTAGTGCGAACAACATTTGCTCTAATACCTAATCTGTCTGCTATTCGCTGGCAAACATAGTAACCTCGCTTTTGGAAATAAAGTAAGGGTTTATAGATCGAGTTCATGCCGCAAATTAATCATTTCTTGTTAAAATATTACTACCAATTGAACATTGTAAACATTTATTTTTTTCGCAATATTCATTTTTAAGTTGAATCAATGCCTGCGAATGTAGTGCCGATTTAGAAATTGGTTTAAATTCATTGAATTTTTCTATTATACTGTTTTTCTCTGATTCAATTTCCTGTATCAATTTTAATATAGATTCCTCGTTGGGTTTTCCTATTTGTTTTGAGTAACTAAATTTAATTGGAATGATTGTATTTATAAGAAGTAAATCTATAAACGATTTAGTAATAAGTTTTTTTGATTCTCTTGACGTTTTGCCAAACGTGTAATGGGTTTTCCAAAAAGTAGATGTACCAACTTTAAACAGTTTGTAAAAATCTTCAACAGAATTTGATTCAATAATTTTCGAAAATATATTTTGATGCTTATGATACAAATTAGCCAGTTGAGATAATCTAATAGTTGGAAAATTTGGTGGTCTTAATCTAAAGAATTGCAAAGGTGTTACACTTGCATTTGATAGATTGAACTTTTGAGTTAAAAATTTATATTCATTGAATAGTTCGATAAAATACGGTTCTTGAATCGAATCTTCCAACAATCCAGCTTGACCAAATAATAAGGCTTCAAGACTGCCTAAATTAGATTGTTGTTTTCTTATAACTGGAAAATCGATAGAATTAGCAATACTTAAAAATGATTCTCCATTTACTTTTAGTCCAAAATTCTTTGCCAGCATTTTAAATAAAACCGCCTCCCAATTATTGGCAGACGATTTAAGGAGTTTTTCAATGTCTTTAGATTTTCGTTCTAAACGCTCAAAATATAATCGCTCTAGCCAATTGGTAATTGTAAAATCATCAACAGATCCTAAATCGTTCTCGCAATTGATCCATTTATTAGTTTTAGCAAACAACTTCTGATAATTTATCAAAGCAGTTTTTGATACGAAATTCTGTAACTCCAATGTTGGAATTTGCGTATTGTCCTTTCTAAAAACGTCTGTATCATGTTCCCAAACCACATGAAGAATAACATTATCATAAGCCCTGTCTGTTTCATGATTATGAACATACCAATCACTACTTTTTATATGTAACTCAACATTACCAGCCCAAAGTTGTTCATCAATTTTGATTTGCGCATTAAAGAAATCTGGGCCCGAATTGAAATTATGCTGGCCAACTGAAACTATTTGTATCGTTTCATTGGTTGATGTTTTTAAGGCAGAAACATCAATTTTTTTATGCTTCCATATATAATGTAAAAAGTCTTCCTGCATCATAAAATAAAACTACAAAATTATTTTAAATAAGCGAAAATATGAGTTGATTTTGTAAGCAAAAATACCTAACTTCGTTTAACATATGATATAGTCAATTAAAACAGAAGATACCAAAACATTGGCTTCTATTTGTAAATACTAATTCTTCATTTCTAAAATTGTAAAAAATGTCTGCAGAAGTATTAATCATAGTTATTGGTGCTGTTCTCATCCTTATTGCGATTGTTGATAGCATAAAGATTAAAGATTCATCCCTTGGCCTGGTAAATGCCAAATTGAGAATTCCGCTCGGAATAATAGGTGTTTTGTTGATATTTTATGGTGGATACTCATATGGAACTCATAGCCTTCCAGGTCAAATTGAACAAGTAGAAGTTGGAAACAAATTACCAATTCAGTATCCAATTGAAAACGTGCAAGTAATATCACCAGTTGAAGGTGATTCCGTCAAATGCCGAATTTTAACAAAGGGGGTTTATCCGAATTCCCATGATAAAGATATTTGGGTACTATTAAAGCCTTCTGATGATAAATATTATCCTCAATCGGACCATACTAATACTTCTTATAAAAGAAACGGGGAATGGCAAGTTATCACCAGATTTGGAGGAGATAAAGGGGAATCATTTGAAATAGTCGTTTATGAAACTGATTCATTAGCCTCTCAATATTTTAGTTCAACCATTCAAAATTGGAAAGAATCGCTTTTATATCCTGGTCTTGAACTTGAAGAACTTCCAAACGGTGCTAATGAAGTTGAAAGAATCGTTGTTTCGTTAAAAGAT